>CAYUKE010000049.1:0-13554 GCA_964445185.1 uncultured Geminicoccaceae bacterium | reverse complement strand
GAGCCGTCCTTCGCGCAGACGAGATGGATGATGGCCGGCGGGCCGGAGATCCAGAAGCCGTCGAAGTCCTTGCCGAGCGGTTCAATGTCGTCGCAGCGGGCGACGCCGGCCGCGGCGAGCGCCTGCGCGGCCTCGGCGGTGTCGTCGGTGACCACCTCCAGCCACAGCTCGGCCTGGCTCATCGACGGCACGCGATCGATCCAGAGATTGTTGGCGCCGAACTTGAAGCCGACCGCGTCGCCGCCGGGGCCGGCGACCTGCTCCAGGCCCAGAACATCGCGGTAGAACGCGAGCGTCGCCTCATACTGGTGCGGCGGCACCTTCATCGCGATGTTCTTGCCGCCCGCAAATCTCGCAATGCCGTCGCCTCCCGATGAGCCGCGCCGCTACCGCAGCGCTCCAGTGGCAACGATACGCGGTGGGCGGGCGGCGGCGAAGGTCCGAGACGTGCGGCTCGACGCTCAGGGCGCAGCGTCGGCGGTGGCGACGGCGGCTTGGTCGTTCAGCGACCAGTCGTAGGCGTAGGCGTCGACGCTGGTGCGGCCGACGAGGCGACCGCGCAACGGCGGGTCGGCGACCTCGGCGAGGCCCGCGATGACGGCCGCCTCGTTCGGGCCGAAGTCTTCTTGGAACCAGATGTAGATCTTGGAGAGGGTCAGCTCGCCACCGAGTGCCGCCGAGACGCCGCGGACGTCGTGGACATAAGCGTGCTCGGCGGCGGCGAGGTCGGCCTCGAGCGTGTCGCCCTGCCATGCGCGGTCCATCAGGTTGGGGCAGCTCGTGGCGGCGCAGTTGACGGCGTAGTGGATGCGCGGCTCGCCGTAGACCGGGCGGATGATCCGGTGCTCGATGTCGTTGAGGGTGAGGGGCATGCCGTTGACGGTGATCAGCTCGCGGTCCCAGGGGCCGAAGGAGAAGGTGCCGTCGGTGATCTGGCGGATGGAATCGACCGGATAGGCGTCGAGCACGAGGTCGACGGTGAGCGCGTTGTAGAGGTTGAGCCACCAGGCGAGCTGGTCGTCGCGGTCGAGCGTCGCCGGGTCGGTCGCTTCGTAGCTCGCGAGATAGGCGTCCAGCGCGGCGCGGTCCTCGGCCGTCACCTCGGCATAGGCGACGCGGTTCACGCCCTCGGCGTCGGTCGCGACATAGGTGGCGAGGAAGGCGTCCCACGGCCCGTGGTCGAACGCGGCGCCCGGCGCCTCGGCGTGGACCGACCAGTCGGGTGCGAGCAGCGTCGGCGGCGGCAGGGCGGCGCGCTCGATGCTGGAGCAGGCGCCGAGGAGGAGCGGTAGGAGGATGAGGCCCACCCGGTCGCGGCCTTTGCGCCGCTTGGCCGGCACGGCAGGCGCAGGCGTCGGCCCCGGCGTCGGCTGGAGGTCGCCGGTGGCGGCGTTCCACCAGCGCCGCCCGGCGTCGGTCTCGACGAGGGCCGGTTGCAGCAGGTGCGCATCGCGGCGGGCGTTGTGCAGGCACATGGAGAGCGGCCCCTCTTGCGTGGCGACCATGAAGACGCAGCTTTCGCAGCGGTCGCGCTGGAGATCGTCGGCGTCCATGAAGTCGTGGACGAACAGCGACAGGCGGTGGACGCGGCCGCGGCTGGCAGCCAGGCCGTGGCGGAGCGACCAGAGCAGGCCCAAGCCCTCGGCGAGGACGGCAAGCGCGAGGCCGGGCCGGCGCAGCACCAGGCGCAGCGCGGTCGGGCCGACGCGGATGTAGTCGCGGTCCGCCCGCCGCTCGACCTGATCGAAGGCGGCGAGCACGCGGTGAACGAGGCGGTGGTTGCGCAGCGGCGAGACGGCGATGTCGCCGGCGACCAACAGCGAGCCGTGGCGGTTGCACGCCGCGTGCCCGACGCCGACGACGTCGAAGTCGATCGGCGCCTGGAAGCCCGCTTCGAGCCCCGCCATCACCGCCTCGCGGGTGACCACGGGCGCCCGCTCGCGCAAGCTGCCGCGGCCGGTGTCGGCCTGGAGCTGGAAGGAGACGAAGGCGATCTCGCGCGCGTGGCGGCGGAAGAAGCGGGCGAGGTGCGCGATCTCGTCGAGATTGCCGGCGAAGACGGTCGTGTTGAAGAGCACCCGCAAGCCGAGGCCGCGGGCGCGGGCGAGGTAGTCCTCGCGCAGCGCGTCGAGATCGGCCTCGGTGCGGTAGCCGCGGCGCTCCTGGGTCAGGTCGACGTGGAACGCGATGTCGTCGAGGCCGGCGGCGCGGAGCTGGCGGAGCAGCGCGCGGGTCGCGCGGATGCCGTTGGTCATCAGGCAAGAGCGCATGCCGCGGGCGCGGATCTCCCGGCACAGCGCTTCGAGGTCGTCGGTGGGGCGCAGCGTCGGGTCGCCGCCGGTGATCTGGATCGAGGTGCCGGGGCCGTAATGGCTGTGGATCGCGTCGAGCCGCTCGACGAGAAGCGTCAGCGGCACGTCGTGCAGCGCTTCGGCCGCTTCGGAGAGGTAGCAAAGCGTGCAGTCGAGGTTGCAACGTTGGGTCACCTCCAACGCGACGCAGGCCATCGGCCAGAAGCGGCCGGCGGTCTGGCCCGGGCCGAGCTGGTCCCAACGCGCGAGCGCGGCGCGCAAGGGCGCGCGCCGGTCGGCACCCTCGAACCGGCGGCCGGCGGGGCGAAACGCGTCGATCTCGGTGGGGCGCAGCGGGTCGGGCATACAGCGAGGCTCCTGGGCGCAACCCGCTTCACATGCGAACGGGGTGCGCGCGTTGACCAGGGTGTCACGCGCGCGCTTGCGCGCTTGTGTTCGGTTGTGGGGCCGCTGCCGGCTGCGCGACGCCGACGCGCCTTGCGCCGACCGTGCAGGCGCCGGATCCTCCCGGTCTCGACAGGGCCGCCTCGACCGGAGCACGCCGATGTCCGCTCGTGCCTTCGCCCGCCTTGCCCTCGTGCTGCTGGCGATGGCCGCTTTGCCGGCGCTCGCGGCGATCCGCGGAAGCATCACGGAACCGCCGGCGGAGCCGGCCGCACCGGCGGCCCTCTGTCCGCCCCTGCCGGCGCCGTGCACCTGGGCGCGCACCTTCGGCCGGGCGTTCGAGGACAAGCTCTACGCGCTGGCGGCGTTGCCCGACGGCGGCGCCGTCGTCGCCGGGAGCACGCGCGATCACGGCGTCGCCCGCTTCGACGGCTGGGTGGTGCGCGTCGACCGCTCGGGGCGGCCGCTGTGGGAGCGGCGCGACGGCGGCGCCGACACCGAGCAGCTCTACGGCGTTGCCGCGGCGCCCGATGGCGGCGCCTTCGTCGCCGGCCACACGCGCTCGGTCGGCGCCGGCGAGAGCGATCTGTGGCTGCAGCGGCTGGACGGCCGTGGCGAGCGGGTTTGGGCGCGGACGCTCGGCGGACCGGCGAACGATCGCGCACGGGCGCTGGCGGCGACGCCGGAGGGCGGCGTCATCGCCGCCGGCTTCTCGGCGTCGGATGGCGCCCGCGGTCGCGACCTCTGGGTGGTGCGGCTCGGGCCCGAGGGTACGGTGCGCTGGGACCGGCGCTTTGGCGGCGCCCTCGACGACATGGCCTACGCCGTGGCGGCGGACGGTGCCGGCGGCGCCGTGGTCGGCGGCTACGAGCGGAGCACCGATCAGGCGCAGGGCTTCGACTTCCGCGTGCTCCGGCTGGATGCCGACGGGGCCGTCACCTGGGAGGCGGCCCTCGACCGGACGCCTTTCGACATCGTCACGGCCGTGGCGGCGACCACGGACGGCGGCGCGGTGGTCGCCGGCACGGCGCGCCATGCCGGGCTCGATGTCCGCGTGCTGCGGCTCGACGCGACGGGTCGCGTGGTCTGGGAGCGGGTGTTGGGCGGCGACGGCGCCGAGACGGCATGGAGCGTGGCGCCGGTGGGTGACGGGTTCGTGCTCGCCGGCTCGACCAGCTCGGGCAGCGCCGGAAGCCAGGACCTCTGGCTGGTAGGGCTCACGGGCGAAGGCGAGGTTCGCTTCGACGAGCGCCATGGCGGCGCCTTGTGGGAGCGGGCGACGGCCGTGGCGGCGCTCGCCGACGGCTCGCTCTGGGTTGCTGGCTATACGACCAGCGAGGGTGCCGGTTTCGAGGACGGCTGGGTGCTGCGCCTGGACGCCCGCGGCCGGCGCTGAGGCGGGTGATGCCGGGATGACGACCTGTCATGACTTTGTGACAGAACTGCGGCATCCTTGGCTGGCGTGAAAAGGAGTGTGGGACATGCGACGTCGCAGCGTTCTGCGCGGCGGCTCGGCGCTAGTGGCCGCGCCGACGATAGCCGCCACCGCCCCGGCCTTGAGTGAACCGCTGTTGCGCTTCGGGCTGATCGCCGATCCGCAGTACTCACCGGCCCCGCCTTGGCGCGAGACGCGCTACTTCTCCCACAGCCTTTGGAAGCTCAGCGAGGCCTTCGCCTTCTTGAACAAGCAGGACCTCGCCTTCGTCGCCACGCTCGGCGACATCATCAACAAGGAGTGGGTGAGCTACGCCCACGTCCTGCCCATCTACCAAGAGCTGCAGCACCCGCATCATTTCGTGCTTGGCAACCACGACTATTCCGTTGCCGACGAGTACCTGCACGCGGTGCCGAGCCTGTTGGGGCTCCAACGCTCGTTCTACGATTTCGCGGTGCCGGGCTTTCGTTTCCTGGTGGTCGACGGCAACGAGATCGGCGTCAACGCTAATGCGCCGGGAAGCCCGCGCTATCGCCAGGGCGAGGCGACGATCGCGGCGCTGCGCGAGGCAGGCGCGCCGAATGGCGAGCGCTTCAACGGCGGCATGGGCCAGGCGCAGCTCGCCTGGCTCAAGGCCAAGCTCGCCGCGGCGGCGGACGATGGCGAGATCGTCTTCATCTTCGGCCATTTCCCGGCGTACCCGTTGTCGCGGTTCACGATGTTCGGCCACGAGGCCTTTCTTGACGTGGTCACCGAGGCGCCGGCCTTCGTCGCTTACTTCAATGGCCACGATCACGCCGGCAACTACGCCAGGTTCCGCGGCAAGCACTTCGTCAATCTCAAGGGGATGGTCGACACGCCGGCCTGGTCGGCCTACGCGATCGTCGAGGTGTATGTGGACCGTTTGGAGATCCGCGGCTTCGGCCGCGAGCCCGACCGAACGCTCGCGATCTGAGCCGCGAGTTCTCGCCAGCGCTTGCGTTCTACAGGGAAGAGGCGCCATCTGACGGGCTCCGATCACGGAGGAGCCGACCTTGACCGACCTCAATCTCGACCTCTTGAAGGGGCTGTGCGAGACGCCGGGCGTGCCCGGCCACGAAGACCGGGTGCGCGCCCTGATCGAGCGCGAGATCGACGGACTGTTCGACGAGGTCGCGGTCGATGCGCTCGGCTCGCTGCTCTGCCGCCGCGATGCGCGCAAGGGCAAGACGCCGCAGAAGATCATGCTCTTGTGCCACATGGACGAGATCGGCTTTCTCGTCAGCCACGTCAGCGAGCAGGGCTTTCTCTACCTGCATCCGGTGGGCGGCTTCGATGCGCGCAACCTGTTCTCGCGCCGAGTGCTCGTCTGCACCGACACCGGCGACCTCAAGGCGGTCATGAACCCGGGCGGCCGGCCGGTGCACATCGCCACGCCCGAGGAGCGCAAGAAGGTTCCCGAGGTCGGCGATTTCTTCGTCGACACGGGCCTCGGCAAGGCGGCCAAGGACGTCGTCAAGGTCGGTGACATGGTTGTCCTCGACGAGCCGTTCCTCGACCTCGGTGAGAAGGTGGTTTCGAAGGCGCTCGACAACCGCATCGCCTGTTGGCTCGGGATCGAGGCGATCCGCGGCCTCGGCAAGGCGAAGCATGCGGCGGAGATCCACGTCGCGTTCACGGCGCAGGAGGAGGTCGGCCTGCGCGGGGCGCGGACCGCGGCCTTCGCCGTCCGCCCCGACATCGGGATCGGCGTCGACACGACGCTTGCGTGCGACACGCCGGGGGTGCCCGACCAGGACCGAACCACCGTGCAGGGCGGCGGCTTCGGCCTGCATGTCCGCGACAGCTCGTTCATCGCCGACAAGGGGCTCGTCGCTGAGATCGAGGCGCTGGCGACGGCGAAGAAGATCGCCTTCCAGCGGACGATGCTCAAAGCGGGCGGGCAGGACGGAGCTGCCGCTCAGCAGGCGGCGGCCGGCGCCCGCGCTGTGGGGATCGTCGTCGGTACGCGCTACATCCACACCGTCACCGAGATGGCCGACAAGAGCGACCTTGCCGCTGCCCGCGAGATCCTGATCGCGTATCTCAAGCAAGCTTGAGAGCTGCGGTCGACGGCGTCTTGCGGCGCCGCCATAAGGACTCGCGGCAGCGAGCTTGCGCGAGGGCGGGGGATGGCGGAGCACGAATGGACCTACGCGGTGGCAGCGGGCGTCGGACGGTTCATGTTCGACCGGCCACAAGCGCGGAACGCGCTGACCTACGATATGTACTTTGGCCTTCGGGACGTCTGCCGTGCGGTGCCCACGGACGGCTCGGTGCGGGCGCTGATCGTGAGCGGTGCCGGTGGCGCCTTCGCCTCCGGTACGGACATGGCCATCTTCCGTGACGTTCGTACGGCTGATGACGCCTGGCGCTACGAGGCCGAGATGGAGGCGGTGTTCGACGCGATCGAGCGCTGTCCGGTGCCAACGATCGCCGCCCTGGACGGGGCGTGCACGGGCGGGGGCGGTGTGATTGCCGCCGCCTGCGACCTCAGGATCGCGACCCGCCGGCTGAAGTTCGGCTTTCCCATCGCCCGCACCCTCGGCAACGCGCTGTCGGCCGCGAACCTCCAACGCCTGACCGTCCTGATCGGCGCGGGGCGGGTCCGCGAGCTGATCTTCACGGCGCGGCTCATCGAGGCCGAGGAGGCGCTCGCGATCGGCCTCGTCGGCGAGCTCGTCGACGACGGCGATGCGCTCGCCGCGCGCGTAGGCGCCCTAGCGGCGACGCTCGCGGGCCACGCGCCGTTGACACTGCGCGCGACGAAGGAGGCGCTGCGTCGGCTCCGCACGGCGGTGCGCGTGGACGACCGAGACCTGATCGCGCTCGCCAACACCAGCGCGGACTTCAAGGAGGGGATGGAGGCCTTCCTCGCCAAGCGTCCGCCCGCGTGGCGAGGCCATTGAGCCTCGCCGACGGACCGATCCGCCAGCAAATCAATGCCGAGCGGCGTTGTAGGCGCGGATGAGGGTGTCGATCGCGTCGAGCTCCGACGGTGCCGAGTTGGCGACGAAGACGGCGTGGGCGCCGCTCGGATAGCGGACGACGCTGGCGATGGAGACGTCGCCGCCGACGTTGCGCAGCCCGTTGTGCACGAAGCTGCGGCCCCCCTCGGCGCCGCCTTTTGCCCAGAAGCCGTAGAGGTCGTCGGCGGGCCCGTCATGAATCATCCGGTCCCGCTGCGCTCGCGGCATGAACGCCGGATCGTTGAGCGCCGTCAGGATGCGCGCGAGATCCTTGGCAGACAGATAGACTCCGCCCGAGGCGCAGTTCAACGTCGTGTCCGGCAACAGGCGCCCGCGCATGTCATCGAGCGACGCATAGCTCCGTGCGGCGAAGTCAAAGGCGAAGTACTCCGGTCGTCCGGCCGGGAACCGCGCCTGCTGCGGATTACATGTCGCCGAGATGTCCAGCGGCCGAAAGATCTCATTGTAGAGGCCGACGTTATAGAAATGCGCAGTCTGCTGCTGGATGACGGTGTTGTATTGCGCGTCCGACGCATTCTGTAGATTGACCTCCACCTGATGATAGGGGCTGCGGAACGCGTACTTGGCATGGATAAAGTGGAAGATGCCCATGCTGGAGTTGGAGTAAGTGCGTGATCCAGGGGGCGTGTCGAGCTCGCGCCCGTTGCTCAGCCGACTGGCGATGTGCTCGCCACCGCCGCTGCGCCGAAAGCCGGCCTTGTGCTGCAGCAGATCGGCGACGGTGACGGTCTGGTAGTACGGGTGCGCCGCGTTGCGCCAGCGGAAGGGCAGGTAGGTCGTAATCGGCGTCATCGTCAGCCGCACGTGGTCGTTGGTTGCCTTCAGCGCAGAGATGGTAGTGAGCAGCTTGGTGACGCTGCCGATCGCGGTCTCGGTGTTGAGGTTGAACTCGCGGCCGTTCGTTCCGTTCTCGCAGGGATCAAGTGCCCATCCGGCGCGACGGAAGCCTAGGCGGCGGCCGGCGGAGCCGGTGAAGATCACCGCGTAACCCTTGTAGCGACCGTGCATCTCGCGCTCGATCACGTCGAAGAACCGGGCGGTGTCGAGGTTCGCGGTCGTTCGCTCGACAGCTTCCTTCTGCGGGATTCGCTGGCCGCAGCGGACGATGTCGGCAGCGGCAGTGGTGGTGAACATGGTCGCCAGCAGGGCGACGGCGAAACGGGCGATGTTCGAGCCTGGCATCTGTGCCTCCCCCTTGCGCGCGCCGGGGCCGTCTCGGCGGCAGGGACTACGGCGCGGGTCGTTCTTGAGAGTAGCGAGGACTGCCGATCCGGCGGTGAGGCAGCGCACAGCCCCGTTGGGCGGTCAGCCCACCGCTGCGTCGCCGGCAAGCCGGAGCGCGTCCCTGCGGGTCTCCGATGTCCGCCGGGACCAGCCGCGGCCGAACGTGCTCCAGGTGCTCAGGCCCTTGTAGAAATCGAGCCGCACGTCGCTCAGCGTATTGATGACGTAGTCCGCTTCCATCCGCTGCGCCGCCGCGAGCGTGATCGGTCCGATCTGCCCGTCTGTCTTGACGGCCAACACCCCCTGCAAGGTGCGCGCCGCCCGGCTCACGCCCGCGTTGACGCCGAAGTCGAAGGTGACGAGGTCCACGCCCATCGGAAGCTGATCACAGTTCAAGGCATTCCAGTATAGAGCGCGGTAGATGTCGATCGCTTCGGCTTCCTCCAGCTGCTGCATGTCTTCGCGGGTACAGGCGTCGACCTTGCGCCATGCGGCAAGCGTGCGGTGGGTGATGCCGAAATTGGTGGCGCCGCCCGGATCGTCGGGGTGCTCCGAGTAGCCGCCTTCGTGTTGAAGGACGATCTCCACGCAACGATGGAAGTGGCGTGGTGTCTTCTGCGCTTGGCTAGTCGTGGCCGCCAGGACGGGGGGCGGTGCCGGGATGGCGGTGTTCAGGGCGACCTTCTGGATGAGGGCTTCCGTCTGCCGCGTTTGCTGCTCCATCAGAGCCTTGGTCGAAGTGGCGTTGTCGCGCTGCAGTCGCGCGACGATGGTCTGCGCCTCCAACGCGTTCGCGTCCTTGTTGCGCGAGCCCTGCGAGGAGCCGAGCCAGAAGCTGACGACGGTCGCGAAGCCGGCGGTGAGGGCGCCGATGGCGATGTTGAGGACCTGAAAGATCAGCTCCGGGTTCTGAGCGTTCACCAGGGCGTTGGGGCGAACCATCAAGAGGATCAGGATCACGAAGAAGCCCGTGACCACGATCGTCGAGACGACGACGGGTCCCCAGGCAATGGCGCTGCCTTGACTGCTCAGCGTCGCCAGCATGCCCCGGGCATCGGCGGTGTCGTCCAGTTCGGCCTTGAACGTCTCGAAGGCGTTCTGCATGCGCGCAAGCTGTAAGTCCTGCTCGCGCTTGTCGGCTGCGGCTTCGATCTCGGCCAGCCGTACCCGCAGCTCTGCGGCGACCTGCGGGTCCATCGCCTTCTCGGCGGCCGCCGTCGCGTCGCTGGTGCCGAGAACGTCACGGACCTTCTCGGTGATCCTGTCCTCGACGTCGGGCAGGACCCGGTCGGCTACTCGCTTGGCCAGCGACGGAAGCACCGAGACTGCGAACGCGACCAGCGGGGCCATTCGGACCTCCTCTTTGTGTCCTCTCCTTCGGATCAGCGCCGACTCGAACCTTCACCATGGGGTTGCCGGAGGCGAAGCGGGGCGACCATCGAGGCGCGAACCCCGATTGCAACGACGTGAACGTCATGAACCGGCTTGTCAAAGAGCGATCGTGCCGCGGTGCTCGACACGAGCAAGGCGTCCGAGGGACAGTCGGCCACGCCTGGGCGTGGCCGACCTTGAGAAGGGTCGTTGGCGAGCGCGGGCGTCTAGCTCGCCGCCGCCGTCTCGCGTTGGAGGGAGACGGTCTTCTTGACGCCCGGCTCGAAGAGAACGAGCTGGCCGCGCACATCGACCTCGATGACGTCGCCACGACGTTCCCAGCGGCGATCGAACTCGAGGGTCAGGGCCTCGGGCGTCACCTCCAGCGTCAGCCAGTGGCCGAAGATCTGCAGGTTTGTCCGTATCCGGCGGAGTGAGCCAACCAGGCACGGATCGATGTAGATCCGGCCATCGCGTGCCTGCAGGCCGGTGAGCCCGCGCTGGAGGAGGTCAACCGTGCCGGCCATCAGGCCGAGATGGATGCCCTCGGCGGTGGTGCCCCCCTGAATGTCGCCGACGTCGCTGTCGAGCGCAGTTAGCAGGTACTCCCACGCCTGCTCCGGCCGCTGCCGCGCCAGCACCCAGGCGTGGACGAGGAAGCTCAGCGTCGAGCCGTGCGAGGTCCGCTCCAGGTAATAGTCGACATTGGCGAGCCACTTGTCGACTGAGAAGTCGTAGCCGAGCCGCTCGAACCGCGCTTCCAGCTGTGGCGCGTCGAACAGGTAGAACAGCATCAGCGCATCGGCCTGCTTGGCGAGCTTGTAGCGATCCGCGCTGTCGCCCTCGGCCTCGAGGATGCGGTCGAGGCGCTGGATGCTGGCGTACTTGGCGCGATAGCCGTCCCAGTCGAACTCGAGCAGGTCGTCGTAGCCTTCGAACTGGCTGATGATGCCGTCGCCGTGGAACGGCACGTACATGCGCTGACTGATGTGCGCCCAGCGCTCGCGCTCGGCGTCGGTAATGCCGAGCATCTCGATCAGCTCGTGCCGCGGCTCGTCGTCGAGCGTGTCGAGCACGCGTGAAGCTGTGTCCATCAGCCAGGCGACCATCACGTTCGTGTAGGCGTTGTTCTTGAGGCCGTGGCTGTCGCTGTCCGGATAGCCCTCATGGAACTCGTCCGGGCCCATCACGTCGTGGATCTCGTAGCGTCCGCCCTCACGCTCGGGGTTCCACTTGGCGAGCGAGGCGAACAGGCGCGCGACTTCGACGATGACCTCGGCATTGCCCGTCTCGAGCGCCGAGCGGTCGGAGGTCAGCATGTAGTGCGACCACATGTTGAACGCGATCGCCAGGTTGACGTGGCGCTGCTGCCAGCTGAAGTCCGGCACCCACCGACCCGAGCGCGGGTTGAGGTGCATGATCTGACTTTCCTCGCGCCCGTCGCTGCCGCTCTGCCACGGATAGCAAGCGCCCTCGTGGCCGGCCTTGGCCGCGGCCGACCGCGCCTTGGGCAGGCGGTTCGCTCGGTAGCGGAGCAGCGCGCGGCTGATCTCCGGATAGTGGGTGTCGAGGAAGGGCAGGATGTAGAGCTCGTCCCAGAAGACGTGGCCGCGATAGGCCTCGCCGTGCCAGCCGCGGGCGGGCGTGCCGGCGTCGGTATCGATCGTGTGCGGCGAGACCGTCTGCAGGAGCTGACAGATGTGCAGGCGAACGATCATCTGCATGCGCGGATCGTCGGCTTCCACCTCGACGTCGGCCCGCGTCCAGAGCCCCGCCCATGCGCGCCCGTGATCGGCGAGCACCCGGGCAAAGTCGGGGGCTTCGTCGGCAAGCTCGCGGGCGGCGAGGCCCGGCTCGGAGATGGCGCGGTCCTTGGAGGTGTAGAGGGCGACGACCTTCTCGATCCGCGTCGCCTGGCCTTCCTCGGCGACGAACGCGTAGTGCTGGGTCGGAAAGCCGGGCTCGTTGCCAGCGGTCAGCTCGGCTTCCAGCCGACGGCCGTCGCGGAACAGCCGCGTCCGTGCGGCCATGCCGACGCGCAGGCGCGACTGAGTCGTCTCGGTGACCAGCGACAGCATGTCCTCGCCGGCGAGCTCGCCGAAGACGTGGCCGCTCTCCAACACCTCAAGGTGCTGGCTCGAAAGCTCACGGTACCGCTTGACACCGCTGTTGATGACGCGGCCGTCGAGGCCCGACACCACCTCGATCGGCCCCGCCCAATTCTCCGGTGTCAGCGTGAGCTCGATGGCGGCGACGTGCGGATTGGCCATGCTGACGAGGCGGCGCTCCTCGACCAGCGTCTCGCGCTGGCCGGCGTCACGGACGCGCATTCGGCGTACGAGCAGGCCGCGCTCGAGGTCGAGTTCCTGGTGGAACTCGAGCACGTCGACGCTTTCCATCGACATCCAGCCGTCGTCGGCCGGGCGGAAGGTCAGCCACAGCCAATTCGGAAAGTTGACGAGGTCCTCGTTGACGATCTGGCGGTCGGCGATCGGCGTGGTCAGCCGGTTGTAGCCGCCGGCGAGGTAGGTGCCTGGATAGTGGATGTCGCCGGCCGGCTCGAAGCTGAACGCGCCGCGGGTGCAAAAGAAGCCGTTGCCGAGCGTGCACAGAGCTTCCCTCAGGCCCTGCGCCTTCGGGTCGTAGGTGTCGTAGACGAGGCTCCAATCGCCCATCGGGACTCCCCTCTGCAGATCGTGGCTTTGTTGCGGTGTCGTCGTGGCCCGGCCGCTAGGGCGTCAAACGTTCGAGCAGTGTCAGCAGCTCATCGGTATCGTGCACGCGGAAGCTGGCGGCGGTGCGGCGGCCGCTGCCATCGTCCTCGGTGTCGGAGACGATCACCGACAAGCCCCGGCCCTGGAGGGCGGCGAAAGCGTCCTCATCCGTGACGTCGTCGCCGAAGAACATCGGCACGAGGTCGTCCGCCTGGAGCTCCAGGGCCTCGAGCAGCCACAGGACGGCCTTGCCCTTGTCCCAGTCGAGCTTCGGCTGCAGCTCGAAGACCTTCTTGCCGGTTTTTTCCTTGAGACCGTCGAAGTCGGCCTCGACGGCGTCGAGCGCGGCGCGAAAGCGCGAGTAGTCGGTGTCGGCGACGTTGCGATAGTGCGCTGCGATCGAAAACTTCTTGCGTTCGATCTGCGCGCCCGGGATCGGGCCCAGAGCCTCGTCGAGCCGGGCCTCAGCCGCGTCGAGAAGCGGAGCGAAGTCGCCGCCGATCGGGTTCTCGATCTTGGCGCCGCCGGGAACGACGATGTCGAAGCCGTGGCTGCCGACGTAGATCAGGCTTTCGAGGGCGACGAGCTTCTCGACGTCCGGGCGGTCGCGGCCGCTCACCACCGCGGTCGGCAGCTTCTTGGCCAGGGCGTCGACGACCGCGCGACCCCGCTCCGACAGGATCGCCATCTCCGGCCGCTGCACGATCGGCGTCAGCGTGCCGTCATAGTCGAGAAAAATGGCCGGCCGACGACCGTCAAGCGCGGCGCTGAACGCTTCGGCCTGAGTGAGCGCGTGGGGCACCTGCTCCACGGGTCGCAACGCCGGAACCTGGCCCTCGTTGGGCAAAGCCGTCCTCCCGGATCATCGGCGCGCCAAACGCGCTCGTTAGACTGAGCATCGGTCATTTGCACGAAATGTCGATTCTATGTTCCGGCAAGTTTTGCCTCATCCGCCAGAAAAGCAGGGACGCGCCCGTTCTGGCGCTCTCGACACCAAGCCCATCACGCCGACCGAGCGGATCGCGACGGGAGCCGGCGCCCCGCTGTCGTGGTATGGTCGTACTCGGGCCGCATGTGGCCTCGGGGCAGGGAGGGAAGATGATGGG
>CAYUKE010000048.1:9811-13615 GCA_964445185.1 uncultured Geminicoccaceae bacterium | reverse complement strand
GCCGGCGGCGGCAAGCGTCCGGATCGGCCCCGCGGATATGGCGTTAACGCGAATACCGCGGCCGCCGAGATCGACGGCGAGATAGCGGACGCTAGCTTCCAGCGCCGCCTTGGCGACCCCCATGACGTTATAGTGCGGGACCACGCGTTCCGAGCCGGCATAGGTCAGTGTCAGCGCGCTGCCTCCGCTCCTCATCAGCGGTTCGGCGCGTCGACAGACATCGGTGAAGGAGTAGCAGGAGATCCGCATCGACATCGCGAAGTTGTCGAGTGAGGTGTCGACGTAGCGGCCGCGCAGCTCGTCCTTATCAGAGAAGGCGATGGCATGGACGAGGAAGTCAAGGCTGCCCCAGGTCTCCGCAATGGCGGCGAACGTCCGTTCCATCTCCTCGTCGTCGGTGACGTCACCCGGTAGCACCAGGCTCGAGCCGAGCTGCTCTGCGAGCGGCAGCACCCGTTTTCGCAACGCCTCGCCTTGGTAGGTGAACGCCAGCTCCGCGCCCTGCGCCCGAGCGGCGGACGCTATGCCCCAAGCGATCGATCGGTCGTTCGCGAGGCCCATCACCAACCCGCGCTTGCCGGTGAGGAGCGTTCCCGTAACGGTCATCAAGGTCTCCTGTCAGTCTGCGCAGCCTAGCGGCCGCGCAACGCGCATCAAGGCCGCGCATCGTTGGGAGGGTGGCGCGCCGCGGCGTTGAGCTCGCAGCCGAACAGCACCACGCAGGCGGTGAGATAGAAGAACAACAGCGTCGCGACCACGCCGCCGAGACTGCCATAGGTCGGACTGAGGTGGGCCACCTCGGCGAGGTAGAGACCGAACAGGTTGGCGAGCGCCATCCAGCCGACGACGGCGACAAGCGCCCCCGGCAGGGCTTCAAGCCAGCCGACATCCGGCCGCGGGAGCGTGCGGTAGAGCGCAGCCGTTGCCAGTACGAGCACGATCCCGCCCATGGCACCACTGACGACCGGTCCGCCCGTGGTCCGCCATTCAGGACGGTCCAGAAGCGTCGCGGCAGCATCGACGAGAAGCGGTACCACAACGTTCAACAACGTCGCGGCTGCCACCACCGAAGCAAACAATAGCGTCAACATCAGGCTCTGCAGACGGCGCCACCAAAGCTGCCGCTGCTGGCGCACTCGGTAGGCACGGTTGAACGCGAAACGCAGCGCTTCGAGGCCGGAGGACGCCGCCCACAGCGCAGAGGCGAGGCCCAACGTCAGCACACCGCCGCGAGGCTCGGCGGTGATCTGGTCCGCTACGGGGCCGAGGACGCCGGCGACGTCCGGGGGCAGCGCATCGAGGCCCCGCGCCAGCGCCAGCTGCGCCGACGCGGTCGAGCCGATCACACCGGCGACGGTCACGAGCACAATGAGGAAGGGAAAGAGGCTGACCAAGGCCAGAAACGCGAGATGCCCCGCCGTGATCGCTTGATTGTTGCGCTGAAACCCGGCGAGCGCGCGCGCCAGCCTGCTTTTGCGCAACGCCGTCGAGAGTGCTTGCGCCGAGGGCACGGCCACGGCACTACACCGCGTCCGGAGAACGCGCAGCGCGCGCAAGGTCGGCTGGGGAGGCGAGCATGGCGTCGGTCACCGTTTTTGATAAGTCGCGTTTGCCGAGCCGGCACTCGAGCGTGGGTCCGGAGCGGGCCCCTCATCGTTCCTATTACTACGCGATGGGCTTGTCGCGCGACGACATCGCACAGCCGTTCGTCGGCGTCGTCACAACCTGGAATGAAGCGGCGCCGTGCAACATCGCGTTGGCACGGCAAGCGCAGGCGGCCAAGCGCGGCGTCGCGAAAGCGGGCGGAACGCCGCGGGAGTTCACGACGATCACGGTCACCGACGGCATCGCCATGGGGCACCAGGGGATGAAGTCGTCCCTCGTGTCGCGCGAGGTGATCGCCGACTCGACCGAGCTCACCGTTCGCGGCCACGCCTATGACGCGCTCGTTGGCCTCGCCGGCTGCGACAAGTCGCTCCCCGGCTTGATGATGGGCATGGTGCGGTTGAACGTTCCTTCAGTCTTCATGTACGGCGGCTCCATTCTCCCGGGCCGCTACCGCGACCGCGACGTGACCGTTCAGGACGTGTTCGAGGCCGTCGGCCAACACGCGGTCGGCGCCATGAGCGATGCAGATCTGGACGAGCTGGAGCAGGTGGCGTGCCCCTCGGCGGGTTCGTGCGGCGGGCAATTCACCGCCAACACGATGGCCTGCGTCTCCGAGGCGATCGGCTTGGCGTTGCCGGGTTCTGCTGGAACGCCGGCGCCCTACGAGACGCGGGACCAATGGGCGGAAGCTTCGGGGCAGGCGGTGATGAGGCTGCTCGCGGAGCGCATCCGCCCGCGCGACATCGTCACGCGAAAAGCGCTGGAGAACGCGGCGCGCATCGTCGCCGCGTCCGGCGGGTCAACCAATGCCGCGCTCCATCTGCCGGCGATCGCCCACGAGTGCGGCATTGCTTTTGACCTGCACGATGTGGCGGCGATCTTCCGCAGCACGCCCTACATCGCCGACCTGAAACCGGCGGGGCGGTTCGTCATGCGCGACCTGCACCAAGTGGGCGGCGTCCCGATCTTGATGAAGGCGCTGCTGGATGGCGGCTATCTCCACGGTGATTGTATGACCGTCACCGGCAAGACCGTGGCGGCAAACCTGAGCGATGTCGTCTTCGTGGAGAATCCGGTCGTCCGCTCGACGCAGGACCCGATCACCGACTGGGGCGGCGTCGTCGGGCTACGCGGCAGCGCGGCGCCGGAGGGCGCGATCGTCAAGGTCGCCGGGCTGAAAACCCTCCAGTTTAGGGGGCCTGCCCGCTGCTTTGACTGCGAAGAGGACGCCATGACCGCGGTGCAGGCTGGCCGGTATGAGGATGGCGAGATCATCGTCATCCGCTACGAGGGCCCAAAGGGCGGTCCGGGCATGCGCGAGATGCTGGGCGTGACCTCAGCGATCTATGGCCAAGGCCGGGGCGACAAGGTGGCGTTGATCACCGACGGTCGCTTCTCGGGTGCGACGCGTGGATTCTGCATCGGCCATGTCGGCCCTGAGGCGGCAGCGGGCGGGCCGATCGCGCTGATCGAAGATGGCGACATCGTTACGATCGACGCCGCTGCCGGGCAACTTGACCTCGAGGTGGCGCCGGACGTGCTTGAAGCTAGGCGGGCGACGTGGCGGCCGCGCCCGTCGGCTTACGCTTCGGGCAGCCTCTGGAAGTTCGCGCAGACAGTTGGCTCGGCCGAGAAAGGGGCGGTGACCCATCCGGGCGGCGCCGAGGAAGCACATTGCTACGCCGACATCTAGTTGAGCGCGCGGCAGCCGGCTCACTCTCAACCGTCAGACGCGTATCCGGTGACGCATCCGCGTCCGGAGGATCTTGGCGCAGCGTTGGTAACGCGTTAACCCACCTTTCGGGTTATGGGTTATCCATGACCAAATGGTCGAAGGGTCAGTGATGAACAAGCCGGCGGTCCAAGGCACCGCGCGTGAACCGGCCGAGAGGCAGGCGGTAGCGGCCGATGGGGTCGATACGCGTTTTCGGTTGCATCTGGACGATTTGATCCCGGGCATCGCCGGCGAGATCGTGCTTTTCAACGACTCGGCACTGCGAGAAGTCGTTCTGGAAGCGCCGACCCTGCCGATCGCAAGCGGCGAGGTCGAGGCGCATACGACGGCAGAGGGCGTCGACGTCGCCGGCTATCGGTTCCTGCGCTTCTCCAGCGACCTGGTGGTTTTTCACGACCCGGACACCAACGTCGCCGTGGATGCCGTCGACGCCTAATCGGCGCTCGCGACCGGGTCGGCGC
>CAYUKE010000048.1:0-9711 GCA_964445185.1 uncultured Geminicoccaceae bacterium | reverse complement strand
TCGGCGCTCGCGACCGGGTCGGCGCACGCCGCGAGTGCGGCAAATTCTCGCAGCTCGCCCGTACCCAGACCGTCGAAGAAGCTTCGGAGCTCATCTGCGGGACTTGAAGTGGTTTGCGACGCCGTGTCGAGCAGCTTGAGGCGGTCGGCCAGCCACAGGATCACGCGGACGTTGCCCTCCGAAACCTCTCGCTCGATGGAGTCGACCAAGACGTCGCGGAGCGCTGCCACGCGCTTCGGCAGAGGCATTCCAGCGGTCTTCGACACCCAGGGCTCGGGCTCGACCGTGACTTCCGATTTGGACTTCGAGGATTGGCTCGTGGGCATGGCGCGCTCCGCATCTGCGAGCAGCATATAGGATAATAATCCGAACGACAATCGCCTTGTGCCGAGCCATCCTGAACACACCAGCCAACGACAGCGAAGTCACCCATGGCTCAAAACGACGGCGGCGGGTCCGCTTCCACCTTCGACGCGGCGGCGTGGATCGCCGCGGTTAGCCACGACCTTCGCGAGCCAATGAACGCGGTCGTCGGCATGACCCGCCTGCTGCTTGAGACCCGGCTCGACCCGACGCAGCGCGAGTACGCGGAGGCCGTCGACGATGCCGCGCACGGCATGCTCACCTTGGTCAACGACCTACTGGACGTCAGTCGGTTGGAACGCGGCGATCTACGTCTTCACGTCGAGCCTTTCGAGCTCGCGCGCCTGGTGCGCCGAACCGTCGATCTCGCCCGGCCGCGGGGGTCGGAGCCGGTCCGCGTCACGCTGCATGACGGAACGCCCGGCTGGGTACGCGGCGATGCCGGGCGCGTTCGTCAGATCCTCGTCAATCTGGTCAGCAATGCCTGCAAGGTCAGCTCCAACGCCGAGGTCGCTCTGGAGGTCATGCCGGTGGCGACGGACCGCCTCGCGTTCATCGTCCGCGACCGCGGCCCGGGGCTGCCCGCGGACGAGCTGGAGCGACTGTTTCAGCCCTTTGAGCAGCTCCGGCCAGGCGCGGCGGGTGGCCTCGGGCTCGGGCTCGCGATCGTTCGCCTGTGGGTTGCTCGTTTGGGTGGCTCGATCGGCGTTGAGAGCACCGCCGGCGAGGGCGCCATCTTTCGTGTCGAACTGCCGCTGATGGCGGCGGATCCAGCGGCGGCCGCGCGTCGCGTGTCCATCGCCGGTCGCGTCGTGTGGCTGGTCGAGCCACGGTCGCCTTTGCGCGAGCAGCTTCTCGGCGCGCTCGCGGGGCAGGGGCTCGACGTGCGCGCGCTCGCCGCCGAAGAAGCGACGGCGCTTGCTGAAGGCGGTGCCGAGCCCCCCGACGCGCTCTTGGTAGCCGCGGCCGCCCCGAACCCTTCGATTGATGCGTTGGCGGCGACACTCGGGCGCCGGTCGCCCGAGATGGCGTGCCTCGCGCTCGCGGGTTCCGGCTTCCGCGGCGAGGCGGCGACGTGGCGCGAGGCTGGATTTCAAGGCTACCTGCCGCGGACGGTCTCACCAGGGGTTATGGCCGACGCGCTGGCGGTGCTTCTCGGAGCCCCCGAGCACCGACGTCCTTTCGTGACGATCCACAGCCTGAGCGAGCGGACGCCGCCCACGCTGAGGTTGCTCGTCGTTGACGACAATCCGCTGAACCGACGACTCGCCGGTATTCTGCTGGAGCAGGCGGGGCACGCGGTGAGCGGGGTGGCGAGCGGCGAGGAAGCACTCGCGCTCGCGGTCGACCGCCCGTTTGATGCGGTGCTGATGGACGTCCAGATGCCGGGTATGGATGGCCTCGAGGCGACGCGGCGGCTACGGGCCCTCGGCTCGCCCTGGGGCGACATCCCTGTCATCGCCGTTACGGCGAACGCAACGCGAGCCGACATAGTTGCGTGTCGCCAGGCGGGCATGGACGACATCGTGACGAAGCCTATCGACGCCCGCACGCTGCTGGCCGCGCTCGCCGATGCTTGTGCCGTGCCGTACCGGTCAGGCGAGCACGACTGAAACAGGCCCGGTCAGGTGCCGCGCCGTCGCGAGGCGTGGTCTTTGAGGCGCCGTCGCGCCGCGTCGAACGCCTGCATCATGGCGCTTTTCATGTCGGGCGATGGATCCGGCTTCACCACGATGTCCTGGCCGGGGACGGCGATCTCGATGTTCACGGCGAAGGCCGCGGCGCCTCCCGCATTGCGCGACGGAGCCTCAACCACGACGCGGCAGCCGACGATGCGATCGAACAAGCCTTCGAGTTTGGCCATGCGCTGCCGGATCTCCTGCTCGACGGCGTCCGAGTGCGGCAGGTTGTGAAAGCTGATCCTGAGGTTGGTATCCATGTTGAGATCCACCCTGCTCGTCATGACGAAACTTCAAAATTACTCTTTCTCGCGTGGCGCGCAAGCGCCTGCGCGTCGGCTCGCCTCAGCTGCCGCCACTGGCGGCGCCCGGCAGCCGATGCAGCCAGCGGCTGTCCTCGTTGACGGCGTAGTAGGGCGCGTAGCGCTTTTGAGTTTCCGCCGGGATTGGCGAGGCGATCTGATTGTCGAGCAACCAGACGCCATCGGCCTGGCGGACGGCGAGCACGGCATGGGCTAGGTTGCGCTCCAGGTCCTCGACGACGACGAGCCGCAGATCGCGACGAGCAAAGCCGAGGCGCTTGAGCGTCGCGTACTTGGCGATCGCGTAGTCCTCGCAGTCGCCGCGCGTCTGAAGGAAGCTCCAAGGACCGGACCAGAGGTCACGGACGCCGTAGTTCTCCATGTCGGCGGCGTAGGGGACTGCGTTGACGAAGTCGTTGACGGCGCGGAGCTGGGTTGCGGCGGGGACGCCGGCGAGGCCCACGACCAAGTCGCGCCAGGCGCGAAGCCGTGGTCCAGCGCACGCCGCCGGGTCCGCAAGGCACGCGTCCAGGGCGCCGTCGTCGGTGGCGATGGCGCGCAACGCGCCATCCCAGCGCGGCAGACGGACCGAGTCCGGTAGCACCGCAAGGTTGGAATCAAAGGGGACCGCCGCCCAACTCACGGGAGCGATAGAGGCGACGAGCACGAGGGCGCCCAGAAGGCGCACGACAAGACGATACAACACCGGCACATACTCCGGGAATACGACGAGCCCGAGTGTAGGCGGCCAAGTGTTAAGAAAGGCTTGCCGTCGCGCCGCCGCTCATCTTCAAGTTGCAGCAGCCTGATCACGGCGGAGGACGAAGCCGATGACATCGGCCACCGCCTCGAAGTGCTGGCGGGGGATGGTCCCGCCGACCTCGACTTCGGCGTAGAGCGCGCGCGCCAGCGGCCGGTTCTCGACGATCGGAACATCATACTCGCGGGCGACCGCCCGAATGCGGAACGCAAGCGCGTCGACGCCTTTGGCGGTCACCTCCGGCGCCTTCATCGACTGGGCGTCCCAGCGCAAGGCGACGGCGAAATGCGTCGGGTTGGTGATGACCACGGTCGCCTCGGGCACCGACTGCATCATGCGCTGGCGCGAGCGCTCGGTACGGATCTGGCGGATCCGTGCTTTGACGTGTGGGTCGCCATCCGACTGCTTGTGCTCGTCGCGCACCTGCTGCCGGGTCATCTTGAGGTTCTCCCAATGACTGTGCCGTTGCAGCGCATAGTCGGCGATGGCGACCACGAGCACGATCACGAGCCCGGCGCCGAAGGCGCGAAGAACCCAGGCCTGCGCCACCGTGAGCGCGTGGGCCGGCGCCACCGCGGCAAGTGCCGGCAGATCCGCAAGCACGCCCTGCAGCGCCCACCACGCAGCCGCGGCGACGAGGCCGATCTTGGCGACGTTCTTGGCGAGCTCGGCCAGCGCCTTGGGAGCGAACAACCGCTTGAGGCCGGCCAGCGGTGAGATTTTCTTGAGCGACGGTGTCACCGGCTTGAGGCTGACGACGATGCCGTGCTGCACGAGATTGGCGAGGACCGCCGCGACGGCGAATCCGAGCAGCGGCACCGCCATGATACCGAGCAGGGTGAGCGCCAGGTCAATGGTAAGGTGGCCGAGAGCATGGGGGTCGGTGGCGATCAGGTGTGGATGATCGAGCAGGCTCGCGAGCGGCGGCACCAGGCGACCGAACAGGCTTGCCGCCAGCGGCGAGACGAGGGCCAGACCCGTGCCGAGAATAAGGAAGCTGGTCACGTCCCGCGACGAGGGGACCTGCCCGTCGCGGCGGGCGTCTTCGAGCCTTTTTGGGGTTGGGTCTTCTGTGCGGTCGCCCGCATCGGGATCGTCGGCCATGGTCTCAGGTTCCGAGGCGGAACAGGAGGTCGGCGACGAAGCCGGCGTAGGCTTCGAGGATCGCGCCCATCGAGACAGCGAGCAGCGCGAGCCCGATCAGGATCTGCGCCGGCATGGCGACAAAGATGACCTGAAGGGTCGGCACCAGCCGGGCCATCATGCCGAGCACGCTGTAGACGACTAGCGACGCCACAGTGACCGGCATGGCCATCTGCAGCCCCAGCCCGACGGCGTCGGCGCTCGCGCGGGCCATTGCCTGGGCCATGTCCCCGACGGCGAGACCCGCGCCGGGTGGCAATGCCTCGTAGCTGGCGACCAACCCCAAGAGGAGGCCGTGGTGGCCGTCGATGAGCACCAGCGTCACCAGGCCCGCGGCCGTCAGCAGGTTGCCCGTCGCCGAACCTTGGGTGGCCTCTGCGGGATTGAAGAAGTTGGCTGCGGCGAAGCCCATCTGCATCGCGATCGTCGTTCCGGCGATCGACAGCGCGGTGACAGCCAGGCGAACGAAACTGCCGATGAAGAGTCCGTGGACGACCTCACCCCCGAGCATGCCCGCATAGGCTGCGTCGATGCCGGCCACCGGCGGCAGCGTCGGGCGCAGCACCGGCGTTAGCAGGACCGCGAGAACCAGCGCGATGGCGAGCCGCGCCCGCGCTAGGACGTAGCCTTCGCCGAAAACCGGCAGGATCATCAACGCCGCGCCGACCCGAGCAAAAACAAGGAACAGGAGGGCCAGCTCGGCGCTAAGGAGCTCGCTCAAAGACCGACGCCGATGCGGAGGAAGAGCGCCTCGGTGAAGGTGATCAACGTCGCCAGCATGAAGGGCATGGCGACGACCATGGCAATGAACATGCCGACGACCTTGGGGACGAAGGTGAGCGTCGGCTCCTGGATCTGAGTGATCGCCTGGATGAATGAGACAACGAGGCCGATGAGGAGTGCTGTCAGCAGAACCGGCGCGCCGACCTTGAGGCAGACGACGAGCGCTTCGCGGGCGAGATCGGTGGCGGCGTCATTCATGGCCCGGCGTTTCCTCTGGTGCCGTAGCTAGATCGGCATCCGAATGATGTCCTGGTAGGCGGCGATGACCCGGTCGCGCACGGCACTCGCCGTCTGCAGGCCGAGTTCGGCTTGGGTCACCGCTTCGACCACGTCGCGGACCGACGTCTCGCCGAGGATGCCCTGCATGGCGGTCGTCTCCGCCTCCTTGCTCAAGCTGACCGTGTCCTCGATCGCCCGCGACAGCAGCTTCTCGAAGCTGGGCGCTGCAGGTGCGTTGGCGCTGGCACTGGCGCCGGCGGCGGCGGCGCTCTGCGCCTTGACGAGTTGGGCGAGGCGGGCGGCGAGGGGATCGACCGTGGTCATCGTCCGGCGCTCACTTCAGAAGGTCGAGGGTCATGCGGACGAGGCTTCGCGTCATCGCCTGTGCGTTGAGATTGGCCTCGTAGCTCCGCTGCGCCTCCCGCAGGTCCATGAGTTCGACCAGCGGGCGGACATTCGGCAGCATCACGTAGCCGTCCTTGTCGGCGCCGGGATGGCCTGGGTCGTGGATCTTCTCGAACGGACGATCGTCCTCGCCGTATCGGCTGACGTCGACCAGCCGCAGCCCCTGCTCGCGGTCAAGAACCTCGCGAAACGAGACCGTCCGCCGACGGTACGGCTCGCCGCCTGGTTCGGTCGCCATCGACTGCGCGTTGGCGAGATTCTGCGACGCGATCTGCACGCGTGCGCTTTGGGCGCGCATGCCGGCGCTCGCGATGGCGACCGCATCTTCAAGTTTCATCGGGGTTTCCCGTTCGCATCATCGCTCACCCGCCCTGGCCGGTGGCCAAGTTGAGGAGCTTCACGTATTTTCCGTAGATCAAGGTGGCGAGCCGGTGCTGACCTGAGTTGGAGCGCAGCTTGCCAGCTTCGACATCGAGGCTCACGGCGTTGCCCGAGGCTTTGAGCTCGCCCGGCGTCGCCTCGCTCCTGAAGTGCGGTGCTGCGCCGCTCGCTCCGAGCGTGTGGCCAGCATGCGTCGTGCTGAGCGCCAAGCCGCCCTGACCGGACGTACCGGCGAGGACGCGGCGGAAATCAGGTTCGACCACGTCGCGGGGAATGAAGCCGGGCGTATCGGCGTTGGCGATGTTGCGGGTCAGCACGCCGTGCCGCTGGTCGGTCTGGTCGAGTTTGCGACCGACGAGGTCGAACAGGGTCATGCGCTCGATCACGCCGTTGCTCCCAAGATGCGTCGGCCCTATGACCGCGCCAGTTGCAGCGTAGTCCCAACAGGGTTAACTAAACCTCTACGCAATGAAGGCGCTCGCGCATGTTGTATCTCACCCGTAAGGTCGGTGAGGCGGTGATCATCAATCACGAGATCGAAGTTCGGGTGGTCGAGTTGCGTGGTCGGACGGTGAAGCTCGGCTTCGTCTTTCCGTCCCAGGTATCGGTGTTGCGCGAGGAAGTGTTCCTGGAGGTGCAGGCGGCGAACCGGGCGGCGGCGGCGGGCGGCGAGCTGCCGACGCATCTTTTGGAGCCGCGCGGTCCCGGCGGCGACGAGGAGGGCGAGAGCTGACGCCTCGCGTAGCGGTGGTCATGGGCAGCCGGTCCGACTGGGACTGTCTGCAGCACACGACGGCGACCCTGGACACGCTGGACGTTCCACATCGTGCGTTCGTCGTCTCCGCGCATCGCACGCCGGAGCGTCTGTTCGCGTTCGCAAAAGGGGCCGAAGGTGAGGGCTACCGCGTTCTCGTCGCGGGCGCCGGCGGGGCGGCGCACCTGCCGGGTATGGTGGCGTCGCTGACAACGCTGCCGGTGCTCGGCGTGCCGGTGCCGAGCCAAGCACTCAGTGGCCTCGATAGCCTCTACTCGATCGTGCAGATGCCGGCAGGCGTGCCAGTCGGCACCTTTGCCATCGGTCGAGCCGGCGCGATCAACGCCGCGCTGCAGGCCGCCGCCATTCTCGCGTTGTCCGACCCTGAGTTGGCTGCGAGGTTGAAGGCATGGCGCCTGCGCCAGACGGAGTCGGTACCGTTGGTCCCGGTGGACGAGGCCACATCGTGATCGTTCAGCCGGGCGCGACGATTGGCATCCTCGGCGGCGGTCAGCTCGGGCGCATGCTCGCGATTGCCGCCTATCGGCTTGGCCTTCGTGTTCACGTCTACGCGGAGAGCCCGGACGAGCCCGCGCTCGCCGTGACCAACGCGGCCACGATCGCCGCGTTCGCAGACGAGGCGGCGCTAGCCCGTTTCGCTGACGCCGTCGACATCGTCACGTTGGAGTTCGAGAACGTGCCGGCGGCAAGCCTCGCCTTCCTTGAGGAGCGTGTGCCGGTGCGGCCCGGTGCTCGGGTGCTGGCCGTCACCCAGGATCGCCTCGCCGAGAAGCGTCTCGCCGCGGAGCTGGGCGTCGGGACGGCGCCCTTCGCCACCTTTGACGCCACCACGGCCGGCGACGGGCTCAGCTTCCCGGCGCGGCTGAAGGCCCGGCGTCTCGGTTACGACGGGAAGGGCCAGGCCCGCGTCCGCGATCGCCGTGAGGCGGCGCAGGCTTGGGCAGCGATGGGCTCGCCGCCGGCAATTCTCGAGTCTGAGGTCGCATTTCGTCGCGAGCTGTCGGTGATCGTCGCGCGGAGCCCGTCCGGCGCCATTGAAATGTTTCCACCCGTCGAGAACCATCACGAGGGTGGAGTTCTTAGGGAGACGCTGGCACCGGCGGCACTGGCGCCGGCCCAGGCGGAGGCGGCGCTGGCCATCGCCCGCAGGTTCGCCGACGCGCTCGCCCTGGAGGGGCTGTTGGCCATCGAGCTTTTTGAGATGGTCGACGGGACCATGCTCGTGAACGAGCTCGCCCCGCGGCCGCACAATTCCGGCCATTGGACCCTCGAGGGCTGCCTCCCCGACCAGTTCGAGCAAGCCGTCCGCGCGATCTGCGATTGGCCGCTTCCGCAACCGTGCGTGCTGACCGCCGCGCGGATGGTGAACCTACTAGGAGAGGAGGTCGACGACTGGCAGGAATGGTTGGGCCGGCCCGGTGCCCGGCTGCATCTCTACGGGAAGGCCGAGCGCCGTTCGGGTCGCAAGATGGGGCACGTGACCATGGCGGAGCGCCGAGATTGACCCTGATGCCGCTCGATCCTCTCAGCGAGCTGACCGATCAGGAGCTCACGGCGATGACGGGTGTGCCAGCCGCTAGTCTGACGCCCGACGTCCGCCGTGCGCTGGTCGGTCTGCTCAAGGACAACGCCCAGCTCCACGAGGAGATCGAACGTCAGCGGCGGCGCGAGGCGGAGCTGGAGCGGCTTGCCGACGAGGACTCGCTCGTGCCGATCAGCAATCGGCGCTCGTTCATGCGCGAGCTCGTTCGCGCTATCCGCGCGATCGAGCGCTACGGGACGCCGGGCTGCGTCCTCTACTTCGACCTCAACGGCTTGAAGGCCGTGAATGACCGCCACGGGCACGCCGCCGGCGACGCCGTGCTCAGGCACGTCGCCGAGCTGCTCATCCGGCATCTCCGCGCATCGGACGTCTTCGCAAGGCTTGGCGGCGACGAGTTCGGCGTGATTCTGATGTGGTCCGACCTCGAGACCGCTCGGGCCAAGGCATCGGCACTCGCGGCGCTGGTCGCTGAGCGACCGTTGTGGTGGCAGGGTTCGGTCGTGCAGGTCAGCTTGGCTTACGGAGCCTACGCCTACGCGCCGGGGCAGCATGCCGACGAGGTTCTCGATGCGGCCGACCGGGAGATGTATCGCTGCAAGCGGTCGCAGAAGGCGCGAGGCTCAGGCGATGATGTCGGGGAGCCTTGAACTCTCGAGTTTCGTGATCCTGTCCTTGAGCTGAAGCTTTCGCCGCTTGAGGCGCTGCACTTCGAGCGGTCCAGCCGAACGGTCAAGCTCGGCCTGGCGGATACGGTCGTCCAGGGCGCGATGCGCCGCTTTGAGCGTGTCGATCTCCGTGTCGAAGACCATGGCGCCTTCTTCGTTCCCAGCTAACAGCACAGACGGGCCCCTATACCACGTTCGCGCCCGTTTCCATCGCTTTCGCGCAGCGTACGGTAACATGAGGCTCGTCGGAGGAGGGGGAGAGTCCGACTATGCGTTTGGGCGTGCTCACGAGCGGCGGCGACTGTGCCGGGCTCAATGCGGTGATCAGCGCCGTCGTGCGTCGCGCCGATAGTCTCGGTTTCGAGGTGATCGGCATCAACAAGGCGACGCATGGGTTGGCCGTTCGGCCGATCGATGCGGTCCGGCTCGACGCGCGCGCTGTGGCCGGTCTGATCGGCCGTGGCGGGACGATCCTCGAGACGACCAACAAGGGCGACCCGTTCGCCTATCCCGACGGCGCCGGCGGCATCCGCGACCGGTCGGAGGAGATCGGGGCCGGCTATCACGCGCTCGGCCTCGACGCGCTGATCGGCATCGGCGGCGACGGTAGCCTCGCCATTCTCAACCGGCTGACCCACCAGTGTGGCTGGAACTTGGTCGGCATCCCGAAGACCATCGACAACGACGTCGGCC
>CAYUKE010000047.1:0-13730 GCA_964445185.1 uncultured Geminicoccaceae bacterium | reverse complement strand
GGGGAAGCCTCCCGGCGCCACCGCCCGATCCCAGCGAGCCGGCAGTTCGTTCGGGGGTCGATGAGCGGCGTGTGGTGATCATGGTGGCGGCGACGGTCGCAGCTTCGCCGACGACGTCGCTCGAAACGATCGTCGCCGACTATCCGCTGACGATCATCGATGGCGGCCCCTTCCACTCGATCGACATGCAGGGCGTGCTCTGCACTGTCGATCCGGGCCATGACGTGGCCGCCGTTCTTGCCCGCCTTGCCGCCGATCCGCGCATCGCGTTGGCGCAACGCCATCAACGGTTCGGTCTGCGGACCGCGCGCTACGACGATGCGCTGTTCGTCGAGCAGCGAAGCCTGAGAGCCATGCGCGTCCCGGATGCGCACAGCGTGGCCACGGGTCGAGGCGTCCGCGTGGCGCTGGTCGACAGCGCCGTCGACACGACGCATCCCGATCTCGCTCCGCGCATCGTGGCGAACCGTGACTTCGTCGTCGAGCGGAGCATGAGCCGACCGGTCGAGCGGCACGGCACGGCCCTCGCCGGGGCGATCGCCGCCACGGGCGGCGACGGGTTCGGCATCGTCGGCGTGGCGCCTCAGGCCGATCTGATGGCGCTGCGGAGCTGCTCCGAGCCGCCGGGAGCCGAGCCCGGGTGCTCGAACTTCGCCGTCGCCCGGGCGCTCGACTACGCCATTCTCGAGCGTGCCGACGTCATCAACCTGAGCCTCGCCGGGCCCGCCGACGACCTGTTGGCGCGGTTGGTGGCACGGGCGCTCGACGCGGGCATTCCGGTCGTGGCGGCAGCCGGCACGGATCCGGGCCAGACTTTTCCCGCTTCGCTCCCGGGCGTGATCGCCGCCGCGGCGGACCGAACAGACGGGCCTAGCAACGCGTTCGTCGCGCCCGGCGTCGACGTGCTGACGACCGCTCCGGGGGGCGGCTTCGACTTCTTCAGCGGCAGCTCCATAGCCGCCGCACATGTTACCGGCGTCGTGGCGCTTTTGCGCGAGCGCGATCCGCAGCTGGCGCCCGACGCGGCGGCCGCCCTGCTCCGACGCCAGCCGCCGAGGCGATCGGCGCGGGCTTGCGTCGACGCCTGCGCGGCGCTCATCCCGCTCCTCGGAAACGGCTACGAGCCCGGCGCGCCTGCGCACGGCTGCCCGATACCGCCCTAAGGCCAGCGTGCGCGGGGCGACCTCAGTCCGCTGCAGCACCTGACACTACAATCGCACAAGTTGAATTTCTTTCGCTTTCATCTACTAAGCGGCGCGCATGCCCATGCCCTTGGGCGCCATCGGAGCTTTGACCATGCACCGCTGCACCTGGACCGCCACGACCGCCATCGCCGGGCTCACGCTTCTGCTCGCGGCACCGATCTCGACCACCAATGCCGCCACGCAGGGCACGCAGGGCGCGACATCCGACGGCTCTTTGGTCATCACGCTGACGATCGATTCCCTCGTCAGCCTGACGCGCCTCGACGATATCGCGCTCAGCTACACGAACGGCGTCGTCCAGCCCGCGCAGGAGGATGTCTGCGTCTGGTGGAACACGCCGGGCGGCTACACGGTCACGGCCGACGGCCTCAACGAGGGCGGCGGCGCGGACTTCGCGCTCAAATCCGCCAATGACGAGAGCGTCGAATACAATGTCGCGTGGTCCGAGACGGTTGGCGGTGGCCAGACCAGCCTGGCGCGCGGCACCGCCGAGCCGTTCACGCCCGCAACCCTGCCGGGCGCCGTCAATTGCAACAACAGCGACAATGCCAGCGTGTATGTGAGCCTCCCCAGCGACGCGGCCGCGCTGACGCAGGGCACCTACACGGACACCCTAACGCTGCTCATCACCCCCCAATGATGCCAACGCCGCAGCGCATGCTGCGGGGCCTTCTGCTGATCGCCGCCGCGGCCTGCCTTGGCGGGCTGCCGGCGATGGCCATGCCAACGACCGTGCAGATCGGCGAGCTCGACGACCTTCGCCTCGGCTCCTGGCGGGGCCAGGGCGAGATCGTCGCCGAGGATACCCATTGCGTCGGCGTGCGAGGCGGCTTCCGGCGACCGATCTTCCGTCTGGAGGCCTACGGAGACGGTCCGCGGAACGCCTTCGCGCTCACGGGCAGCCACGGGCAGATCGACTACACCGTCTACTATGACGACGGTCGGGGGCTCAGGGTGTTTCCCGCGCCCGGCCGCATGCTCGGCGCGCTCGTTGGAAGCCGGATCCCCGGTGCCTACAGGCGTTGTCTGCGCGGGCGACCGCTTCAGCAGAACCGCATCGGCATTCGCATCGCCGGCGAAGAGTTGAGCACAGCGGCCGCTGGCCGCTATCGCGGCACGCTGCTGTTGATGGTCCTGCCCGAATAGGGGTCGCATGCGCCGATCACGGACCTGGACAGCGGTCGTGGTCGCGGGCCTCCTTACGGGCGGTGCGCCGGTAACGGCGCAGATCGTCGAAACGGCGCCGCCCCCGGGTTTCGACGACCTCGACGGCCCGCGGCCGGCAGTGGTCGACGTCTTCTTCGACGGCGCCGAGGTCGGGATGGCAGACGCGATCGTCCGGCCCGGGTTCATCCGTTTCGACGATCCCGCAGGTGTCGCCGAGCTGCTGCCCGGTGCGGTCGACACCGCTGCGGTCGCGGCAGCCCTCGCCGATGAGCTCCCCGCCAACACCGACCGCGTCTGCGGCCCGCGCCCCGAGCCGGAATGCGGCGTGCTCGAACCCAGCATCGCCGGCGTCATCTTCGACATCGACAGCTTTCGCGTCGACGTCTTCGTCGCCGTCGCCTACCGCGAGCTCCGGTCCGGCTCGGCCATGTTCGTCCCACCGCCGGCGTGGACGCCATCAGCACTTCAGGACGTGGGCGTCGCCGCCTCCTTCATCACTGATGACGACGACAGCAGCGCCGTCGTATCGGGACGCTCCATCGCCGCGGTCGGCCCGGCGCGGACGATCGGCACGTACGGCTTTGACAAGGACGTCGGCTACTTCACCGATACGCTGCTCGCCCAGTACGACCGCCGCGGCTGGCGGCTCGAAGGCGGTCTCGATCGCGCCTTGCCCGTGCCGATCCTCGGCGAGCGTCGCTTCCTCGGTGCCCGCCTCGGTACCACCCTCGACACCCGCCTCGATCGCCGCAGCGTCCGCGGTTCCCCACTGGTCGTCATTTTGCCGCGCCGGTCCCAGGTCGAGGTGCTGCGTGACGGCCGCCTGCTGACCGCCCAATCACTGCCGGCCGGCACGCAGGCGATCGACACGACCAACCTGCCGACAGGCTCCTACGACGTCACGCTCCGCATCATCTCCGCAACCGGCGTGCGCGAGGAGGAACGGTTTTTCGTCAAGAGCGACGCGCTACCCCCGGCCGACGCGCCCCAGGGTCTGATCGAGGCGGGCGTCTTCGCCGACGACGAGCAGGCCGACTGGCCGGAGGTCGGCTCCGTCCCCTTCATCCACGGAGCGCTGCGCTATCGCCTGCTCGACAATCTCGGGGTCGGCGCGGATGCCGCGCTGAACGCCGACGAAGTCGTCGTGAGCGCGCAGGGGTTTTGGCTGTGGCGCAATCTCGAGCTCGCGGCAGATGGATTCGCCGCCGACGACGGAGCCTACGGTGCCGCCCTCGCCGCTCGCGGGACCTTCGACCGGTTCAACTTCCTGAGCAGTGTGCGGCGGTCTTTCGGTGAGCGGGAAGCCGGAAGCTTCGACCTGGGCGACATCGACGATCCCGACGACGACCAGTTCATCCCCGATGACGCGCTGGACAGCATCACGGCGTTCGCCGACGCGACGACCCAGGTCGATCTGTCGCTGAGCTATCGCTTCGATGACGGCCCGACGATCGGCCTCAGGGGGTTCTGGCGCGACACCGTCGATACGGATCCGACCTTCTCCGTCGGTCCCAACCTCTCCTGGCCACTGGCGCGCTGGAACAACACGCACCTCGACCTCTTCGTCGACGCGGCAACGACGGAGGACGAGAGCTTTGCGCTGGCGCGCCTGCGCTTGAGCTTCGGCGTCGGCGGTTGGCGCGCTCAGGCGGCAGGAGGCTACCGGTGGAGCAGCGAACGAGACGGCGACGACGGCATTTCGGCCGGTGCTTCGTTGACCCGCGACTGGGAGTTCGACGATGCGCGGCTGCAGACGACCGGCCGGCTCGATCATGAAGCATCCGCGACGACCATCGGCGGCGACGCGGCCGTGCGCAGCAGGGCCGGCAGTCTGGGCGTCGCCCTAGACCATGAGATCGAGGACGGGCAGAGCCGGCTGGCCCTGAACGGCCGCACGACGCTCGTCGCCAGCGGCGCCGGCGTCGGGGTCGGCGGGCGCGACGTCCAGGACAGCGCCCTGATGGTGGTCACGGACGGGACCGGCGACGGTGTCTTTGACGTGCTCGTCGACGAGCGGAGCGTGGGCACCATCCGCGCCGGCGACAAGCTGGTCGTGCCGGTGCGCACCTACGACGCCTACCGAGTGCGCTTGCGGCAGACCGAGGGCGGCGTCGTCGCCTACGACGGGAGCACCAGAGCGCTGAGCCTCTATCCCGGCACCGTCGCCGCGGAGCGCTGGCAGGTCAGCCCGCTGGTGACCGTGTTCGGGCGCGTCGTCGCCGCCGACGGCGCGCCGCTGGCCGACGCGACGCTGATGACCGAACCGCGCTTCTACACCGACGGGGACGGCTACTTTCAGGCCGACCTCGCGGCAGGCCGTCCTGAGGTCGACGTGGTGGGCGGCGATGGCCGCTGCCGCCTCGACCTTCCGGAACTGGTCCCGGCTGACACCTATCAACGCCTAGGAGACATCCGATGCAGCAATGGCGAAGGCTCGTCGTCGCCGCGCTGAGCCTCGCGGCGACGCTTGCGAGCGGACCGGTCGCGGCCGGCATCGCGCTCGACCGGGTCATCGTCGAGCTCGAGCCCCGCGACGGCAGCCGCGGCGATATCGAGGTGCAGAACGTCGGCGAGACAACGCAATACGTCGTCGTTGAGGCGTCTGAGGTCCGGTATCCGGGAACCGAGCGGGAGGAACGCTTTGCCGCCGCCGATCCGGAGGCGTTGGGGCTGCTCGTAACCCCGAACCGGCTAGTGCTCGAGCCAGGCGCGCGTCGCGTCGTACGCTTCGTACGCTTGGGCCCGCCGAGCGAGCAGGAGCGGGTCTGGCGCGTCGCCGTCCGTCCGGTCGTCGGCGAGACGACGGCCGCGTCGAGCGCGCTGAAGGTCCTGGTCGGCTACGGCGTCCTGGTCCTGGCGCCGCCGGAAGACGCCGTCAGCGCGGTCATCGGCGAGCGGAGTGGCCGCCGGCTGGAGCTGCGCAACGAAGGCAACGCCAACGCCCTCGTCTTCGACGGCACGCAGTGCGACGGCAATGGCCGAAACTGCCGCGAGCTGCCGGCGAAGCGGCTCTACGCGGGCAGCCGCTGGGTCGTCGACCTGCCCTATGGTACCGCCTCAACCTGGCGCGTCCAGGCCGTCGGCACGGTCGAGACCCGCCACTTCTGAGCCCGCGCGCTCAAACGCCGGACGGTATGAGGAAGAGTCGCGCGCCGGAACGACACCGAAAGAAGCGCCCGCGCCGTGGCACGATCATGTCGACCGCATCGATCGCCACGACCGGAACATAGCCGACGCTGACGCGGTCACGGCAGTGCCTGACGACGACCCGACGAAAGGCTGGTGACGGCACGACCAGCTCGATCCTGGCGCTCGCCTGGGCTGTCGGCCCGACAGGGCTGTCGCCGGCAACCGCCGCCGTTGAGGCGATGGCCATGAGGAGTAGAAGAACGCCGACGCTCGCAGCTCGAGCAGCGACGTTGGGCGCAGAGCGCCGATACCCGTTTCGCACAAGGCACCTCGTTTCGAGGTGGAGACAAAGGACCGGGCGGTCCGTGGTCAACACTAGGGCGGAGGTCTTAGCGAACGCTTAACGCCGGAGCGTTTCGAACAGCCGAGAGGCGACACGAACCCGCTCGCAACCCACTCAACAAGGGCTGGCGAGCACCCCGTCGCCGGCCTATGTCGCGGTTATGGCTTCGTTCACCAAGGATGTTGTGGTCGTCGGTGGCGGCCCCGCGGGGCTCACCGCGGCGCTGGTTTGCGCCCGTGCCGGACGCTCTGTGGCTCTCGTCGACCCCGACCCGTCGGCGCGCCCGCCGGCCGGGCGGACCACCGCCGTCATGCGACCGCAGGCAGCGCTGCTGCGCAGCCTTGGTGTCTGGCCCGAGAGCGCCGACGCGGCCCCGTTGCGTGGCCTGCGCATCATCAACCGCACGGGCGCTAGCGATGCCGAGGTGTTGTTCGTTGCCGACGAGCTGGGCATCGATTGCTTTGCCTGGAACGTCGCCAACCGAGATCTGGTCGACGCGCTCCAGGCGGCGGCCCGAGACACCGTTGCATTGGTCCGTGGACGCCTCGACAGGCTGGAGCGTCGGAACGGACGCTGGCGGCTTATCCTCGACGACGGTCGGGTGCTAGCGGCGACGCTGGTCGTCGGCGCCGATGGCAAGGGATCGCTGCTTCGCCGGCAATTGCGGATCGGCGTGCGCCGCCACGACTACGAACAGAGCGCCAACACGGCGATGCTCACGATCGACGCCGAGCACGACAACGTCTCAACGGAAGTGCACAAGCCCGGCGGCCCGTTCACTACCGTGCCCGCGGGCCCGGGCCGCGTCAGCCTGGTGTGGCTGGAACGCCGGCGCCAAGCCGAGCGGCTCGCCAGCCTCGACGATGCCGAGTTCCTCGCCGCCGTCGCCGCCGAAGACCGCGGCCGACACGGTCGCTTCACAAGCGTGACCGGGCGCGCCTGCGTGCCGATCGTCGGGCTTCTCGCGCACCGGCTTGCGACGCCCGGCGCGGTACTCATCGGCGAGGCCGCCCACTCGGTTTCGCCCCTCGGCGCTCAGGGCTTCAACCTCACGCTCCGCGACTGCGCCGCTCTGGGCGAGCTGGTCGCCAGCGACCCGCTCGGCAAAGCGGATGGCCTCAAAGCGTACGCTAGGTCGCGAACGGCGGAGACACGGCTCTACTTCTGGTTCATCGACGCGCTCAATCGAGCGGTCCTCAGACCGGAGCCGCCGATCGGGCTTGCCCGTGGCTTCGGCTTGCAGGTCGTTCACGCGCTGGCTCCTGTGCGGCGCCAGGCCATGCAGCGCCTAATGCGGCCGCAACCCCTTCTTCAAACAGCGTGATACGCGGATGCACACGACGCTTACCGTCTACTACAACGGCGCCTGCCCGATCTGCGGCGCCGAGGTCCGGCACTACCAGGCCCTCGCGGCGACGAGCGAAGCCCCGCTCGCTTGGGTCGACATCAGCCGAGAACCGGGGGCGCTCAACGCCTGGGGGATCGACGGCGATGGAGCCAAGCGCCGGCTCTACGCGCGCCAAGCCGGCGGCGACCTGGTCGGCGGCGTCGAGGCGTTCGTCCTCCTCTGGCATCGTCTTCCGCGTTACCGCTGGCTCGCCGCGCTGACGCAGGCACCCGTAGTTCGGCCGTTTGCGGGCTGGCTATACGAGCGCGTGCTCGCTCCGGGGCTCTATCGTTGGAATCGGCGGCGGGACAGGCGCGCCACGGCCTAAGCACGCCTCAGGTGGCGTCCAGCCGCTCGCGGACGTGGCTCGCCAGCCCGACGCCCGCTTCTGCATAGATCTCGAACGCGTAGCTAGCGCCGGCATCCTTCAGGCTGGCGGCGTGTTCCTCATAGTGAGCAACGGCCACAACCAAGCCGTCGAACGTGATGCGCCGAAGACTGCTGAGAACGAACAGATTGGACTCATGGGCTGGCAACGCGAGCGCAAAAGCGCGGATCTGTGCCATCCCGCGTTCGCGCCGCACGATCGCCAGGCTGTGGAGGCTTTCCCACCACTCGCTGTCGGTAGCATCGCCCAGCAGCACGCGCCGGCCGGCGCGTCGATGCGCAGCGATCGCATCGGCGTCGGCATCTACGCCAATGACGACATCACCCAGATCCATCCGCAGGCGGTCGTAGGCGCTGGTGCCGACTCGACCCATGCCCAGGACGACAACCTGTGTCGGCCCGGCATCGGCGAGCGACTCGCTTTCGCGCCCCGCGCTTCGCTCGAAGCGCCGCAGATACGGCTTGATCCGGTCGAAGATCTGGACGCTCCAGGCGCTCAAGGGGGCGGCGACGACGAAGGACAACGCCACGGCGACCGCCAGTACGACGAGTACGGGCTCGGCAAGCCACCCGGCCTCGACGGCGACACCAACCACGATGAGGCCGAACTCGCTGTACGTCGCGAGGCTGAGTGCCGTTCGAAACGCCGTCCGTGCGCCGAGGCCAAGCCGGCAGAGCAACCAAAAAAACGCAACGAACTTGAGCGGCAACGCCAGCAGCAGGAGTATGGCCAGCCAAAGCTGCGGCAGGGTCGGAACCCCGCTCAAGCCGATGCTCAGGAAGAACCCGACGAGCAAGATCTCCTTGAAGCTGAACAGCTGATGGGCGACGTCGCCCGCGCGCGGGTGTGTCGCCAGTAGAACACCCAAGACCAGAGCGCCTAGGTCTGGTTTGAGACCGGCCAGATCGAACAGCGTCACGCCGAGACCGACGGCAGCAAACAGCCCGAACAACGGCAACAGCTCGCCGTGCCCGGAGCGGTTGAGCAGCATGCCGAGAAGCGGGCGTAGACCCACCAGACCCAACAGAGCCAAGGCCCATGGTGAAGGAAGCTCGCCGGCAGAAAGCGTGATGAACACGACGGCAAACAGATCCTGCATGATCAGGATCCCGATCGCGATCTTGGCGAAGCTCGCGCCGACCTCGCGCTTGTCCTCGAACGTCTTCACGGCGAACACCGTGCTCGAGAAACTGAGGCCGAAGGCGACGAGAAGCACCGTCGCCACCCCGAGGCCGGCCACCGCCAGCACGATACCAAAGAGCGCCATGCTGAGCAGGAGATGGAGCGCTGATCCCGCCCAGACGGCGGGCACTGCCAGATCGCTGACGCGCAGCTTGAGGCCGATCGTGAACAGCAGCAACAGCACGCCGAGCTCGCCGATCGCCTCGATGGTCGGGTCTGGCTCGAAGCCTAGCCCACGCAGCGCAAAACCCGCCGCCAGAAAACCCACGAGCGGGGGCAAGCCTACTTGCCGCGCGGCAAGGCCGAGGATGAAGGCAAGCGTCAGAGCGACGGAAAAACCGACATCGTGGAGCAAGGCTGCCGCCAGCAACGCAGAACCGGAACGACGCGAGCGAAGCGTGTTCGGCGCGGCGCCGCAAGCCTCTCGACCCTTCGTCGCGCCTCAGGGAAAGGCGCAGGTCTCCGCGGAGACCTCGATGAAGCCGCGCTCGGCCTGGGGTCTGATCTGAAAACGCCATTCAGCATCGCCGTCGACGAGACGGTGCGTGAGCGGCAAGACACCCTCGGCGAGGCTGACCCCGCCGTCGAGCTTCAAGAACCGGATCGCGACCGGCTCGGCGATGTCGAACCAGGCCTCGGGCCGGCCGGCGTCGTCGCGCGCCGGCGCGCCCTGCCCGGTAACGGTGATGCGATTGTCGCCGAAGCTCACGGTGTTCTCGCGGCTGACCGCGACCGGCGTCGTCAGCAGGAACCGCTTCGTCTCGATGGCGTCGTCACAGACGTCACGCTCTTGCACCTCGGTGAGTACGAATTGCAGCCGCGCTGCGTCGACGCCCTCGGCGAGCCGCGCGTCCAGCAGCTCGAGTAGGGCCAGCCGGTCGCCGTCCGGGACATCTCGCTGGTAGCGGTCGGCGATCGCCACCGCACGTTCGCGTGCCGCTCGCTCGCCCTCGCGCGCGGCCATCGCGCCGGCACGCGCGTTCAGCAGCTCGCGCTCCAAATCCTGGACGGTCGAGGTAAGACGCTCGATTTCGGCAGCATTTTGAGCCCGCCCCGTTTCGTAGGCGACGAAGCCAGCGATACCGAGCGCAACTAACGTCAAGGCGTACCGTACCAGCCGGAACTGCGCCTGCCGTTGCCGCTGCCGCCGTGTGAACCCGAGGGTAGAATAGCTCCGCATCAGGCCCTATCGACTAGCCTGCGGGATCGTCGCTGCCAAGGACGGTGCGCAAGTCGGGATTCACTCGCTCCTGGTACAACTTGTAGATCGCACCCGCCGTCTCCTCGACGGAGCGTCGTGTCACGTCGATGACCGGCCAGCCGTGCTCACCATAGAGACGGCGCGCGAAACGCAGCTCGTCGCGCACCCGCTCAAGCTCGGCATAGTCGCCGCCATATTTGTCGTTTCCGAGGTGCTCTAGGCCAAGCATACGTTGCCGGTTGCGCCGGATATCGACCAGCCGCTCGGCCTGCAACGTCAGACCAACGACGAGATGTGCCTTCAGCTTGGTGAAGTCGACCAGCGGCGGTCGCTCCGGCACAAGGGGAATGTTGGCCGCCTTGATGCCGCGATTGGCGAGATACATGCACGTCGGTGTCTTGCTGGTGCGCGAAACGCCGAGCACGATGACCTCGGCTTCCTCAATCTTGTCCGGCAGCTGCCCGTCGTCGTGGCGCATGACGAAGTTCATCGCGTCGATGCGTGAGAAATAGCCTTCGTCGAGGACGTACTGTCTGCCCACCCTGCCTTTCGCTTCGACGCCGACCACGTGCGAAACCGTGTCGATCAGGCTGTCCAGCACCGGCACGCAGGGCACGCCGCGCTGGCTGCAGTGGGTCATCAACAGGTCACGCAGCATCGGCTCGACCAGCGTGAAGACGACCACGCCGGGCAACGCGTCGATGAAGTTGAACACGCGCTGCATCTGCTGCTCGGTCCGGATGAAGAACCAGACGTGCTCGACCGGCGTGACGCTGTCGAACTGAGCGAGCGCGGCGCGGGTGACGGTCGTCACCGTGTCCCCGGTCGAATCCGAGATCAGGTGCAGGTGCAAACGCATGGACAACGGGCGGCACTCCTGCGGGCGAGATGGGGACAAATCCGCGCCGTCGGGACGCGGTTCGCACCATCGGGGACGGCACGCGCTTTTCGCACAAGCCAGCCCTCCTGTGTACGGGCGACCAACGGCGCGTGCGCCAGTTGGCTTATCCGCCGGCTCGTCTGACGTTCTGCGTGCTTTCCCCGCTTTCCCAGCGGCTGCCAACGCCGCGGACATGCCCGTGGACCACGGGTTGCCTCGGCGATGTCCCCAGGCCGGCGGACTTGTCCCGAGACAAAAGTATAACGGTGAAGAATTGGGGACAGCCGCTTATCCCCGCGATTCGCTGGTCCTACCAACACGTCTACTTTCGTCTTTTTATCTCTACCGGTTTGTTAGCTAGCCAGGAGTCGTGGAGGACAACAGTTATGCAGGCGCTCGTCGAAGCGCGCAGGGGCGTGGTCGTCGACCCGCCGCCGGTCTGGTTGATGCGTCAAGCCGGGCGGTATCTGCCCGAGTATCGCGCCGTGCGTGCCGACGCCGGTGGGTTCCTCGATCTCTGCTACGATCCCGAGCGCGCGGCCGAGGTGACGATGCAGCCGGTCCGCCGCTTCGGCCTGGATGCGGCTATTCTGTTTTCGGACATCCTGGTCGTGCCGCATGCGCTGGGCCGCGACGTACGCTTCGTCGAGAACGAAGGGCCGCGCTTAGATCCGCTCGGCGGCGCGCACGACGTCGAGGCGATGTTAGAGCGCGCCATCCACCCGCATCTGGCTCCGGTCTACGACGCGGTAGCGCTGATCCGGGCGCGGCTACCGGCGGAGACCGCGCTGATTGGCTTCGCGGGCGCTCCTTGGACGCTGGCCTGCTACATGGTCGAGGGGCAAGGCTCGAAGGATTTCGCTCGGACACGCTTGCTGGCGGCGCGCGAGCCCGCCCTCTTCGAGCAACTGATCGGCATCCTCGAGCGCGCGATCGTCGCCTATCTCGAGCGCCAGATCGCGGCCGGCGCGAACGTCGTGAAGCTGTTCGACAGTTGGGCTGGGGTCCTGGCGCCCGACGGCTTCGAGCGGTGGTGCGCAGCGCCGCTCGCGCGGATCACAGCGGCAGTGAAAGGCGCATATCCGGAGGTCCCGGTAATCGTTTTCCCCCGCGGCGCTGGGCTCCATCTTCGCGAACTCGCGTCCTCACTCGGCTGCGACGGGCTCGCGCTGGACACTGCCGTTCCGACCAATTGGGCGGCGCAGACCTTGCCCCGGCGACCCACCTTGCAGGGCAACTTGGACCCCGTGCTGCTGGTTGCCGGCGGCCGCGCGCTCGATGCGGCCGTCGACCGCATCCGGCACGACTTCCAAGGCCGGCCGCACGTGTTCAATCTCGGCCACGGTGTCACGCCGGACACACCGGCGTCGCACGTTGTCCAGTTGTTGTCGCGGGTAAGGACGCCAATTCAATGACCGATGTATGGGCTTGGTCGAAAGCCATTCACTTCATGGCTCTTGCCGCGTGGATGGCCGGCCTGTGGTATCTGCCACGCTTGTATATTTACCATTCGGCGGTGCCGGTCGGCTCCGAGGCGTCGGAGACGTTCAAGGTCATGGAGCGGCGCCTCCTCAAGGCCATCACCACGCCGGCCATGGTTGTCACCTTCGGTGCTGGCGTCGTCCTGGTCCAAACCGGTGTTGGCTGGACGGCTGGTGGCTGGCTCCACGCCAAACTGCTGTTGTTGGTTTTCATGGGCGCCTTCCACGGACTGCTCGCAGCAGATTTGAAGAAGTTCGCCCGCGATGAGCGACCGCGCTCTGGCTTGACCTATCGGGTGCTCAATGAGGTGCCGACGGTGCTTTTCATCGCCATCGTCATTCTCGCGGTGTTCCGACCGTTCTGACGGCTACAGGCGTTTGACAGCCTTGGCGGATTTCCGTAGACGAACGGGACCCACCCCAGTTTGAGAAGTGCACCCTGGCTACTCAACCGACGGCGCGCAGGCGCCGGTCTCGGTCGCGGTCAGATCGTACCGCGTCGGGGACCTCGTCCGACGACATCTTTGACATCGAGAACGAGCTCGACGACGACGCGGAGATAGCGCCCCCCGCGGACATCCCGGGCTCGATGAGCTTGACCGATCTCAAGCGTCGTCCGCCCGGCGAGCTACTCGCATATGCCGAGGAAATTGGCATCGAGAATGCCAGCACGCTGAAGAAGGCCGACCTGGTCTTCGCCGTGCTGAAGCAGCTCGCGCAGACCGGGGTGCCTATTCAGGGCGACGGCGTGCTCGAGATTCTGCAGGACGGCTTCGGCTTCTTGCGGACGCCGGACGTCAATTACGTTGCTGGGCCCGACGACATCTACGTGTCGCCGAGCCAGATCCGACGCTTTGGCCTACGCACCGGCGATGTGGTTGCGGGGCAGGTCCGCGCGCCGAAGGAGGGCGAGCGCTACTTCGCCCTCCTCAAAGTGGACACGATCAACTTTGATGCGCCGGAAGTGGCCCGACATCGTGTCCATTTCGAGAATCTCACACCCTACTTCCCAACGGACAAGCTCAATTTGGAGGTCGATGGTCAGAAAGACTTCTCGACCCGCGTGATCGAGATCGTAGCGCCGCTGGGCAAGGGGCAGCGCGCGTTGATCGTCGCGCAGCCGCGCACAGGCAAGACGGTCCTGATGCAGCAGATCGCGCATGCGATCACCGCCAACCACGACGAGGTGCACCTCATCGTCCTGCTCATCGACGAGCGGCCGGAAGAGGTGACCGACATGCAGCGCACGGTCCGTGGCGAGATCGTGGCGTCGACGTTCGATGAGCCGGCGGCGCGTCATGTGCAAGTGGCCGAGATGGTGATCGAGAAGGCGAAGCGCCTGGTCGAGCACGGCCGCGACGTCGTCA
>CAYUKE010000046.1:0-13817 GCA_964445185.1 uncultured Geminicoccaceae bacterium | reverse complement strand
CGCGACGACGGCAGCAAGGCAGGGCGTGGAAAGCGCCTGATGGAGGAAGACCGCCGCGTCGCGATCAATCAGGTTCCGGCTCGCCGCGTCGAGCCCGGCGGTCCAGTGCGCCCGCTCGGGCGAGATGTTGAGGTCGCCCTCGCTGAAGTCGGGGCTCATGGCCGCTCGCCGCGGGCGAGCGCTCCTTCGATCTCGTCCAGCACGGAACAGAGGTCGGCGACCCCGTCGATGACGTAGTGGGCGCCGGCCCTGGTCAGCTTGCCGTAGGCCACAGCGCGCCGGGCCTCGAAGGCGCTCGAATCGAGCGCATCGGTCGCTGCCTCGTCGAGGCCGAAGACGTTCCCCGTGAGAGCGACGCCGACCGTCCAGCAACCGGCATTCAGGCCTTCTTCGATGCCGACCTCGGTGTCGTCGACCTTGACCACCCGCCAAGCCGGCCAGACGCCGAGCTCAAGGAACGTCCGGTACATCATCAGCGGCGTCGGCCGACCCTGCTCAAGATCGCCCGCGCAGACGAGGTTATCGGGGGCGTAGCCCTGCTCCGCGGCCAAAGGCAGGATCGGCGCCATGATCTCACGGGTGTAGCCCGTCGTGGAGCCAATCTTCAGCCCGCGCTCACGGATCCGACGCGCGGCGTCAGCGGCGCCCTCGATCAGCCGGGCGTAGTCGGCCGCCACCTCGACGTTCATCGGGACGAAGACCTCGTAGACGCGGTCGATGTCGGCCTCCGTCGGCGCTCGGCCGTGCCGCGCCCGCCAGGCCTCGGCGACCCGCGGCAGGCGAATCACGGCGGCGATGTGATCGCGCTTGGCCAACCCCATGGGCCCACGTGCCTCGTCGGTCGTGATCGCAACGTCGAAGGCCGCGAAGGCACGAACGAAAACGCCCATCGGCGCCTGGCTGCCATGATCGATCATCGTTCCGGCCCAGTCGAACACCACGGCCTGGAGGCTACGCTCGGACATCAAGCCTCTCCGAACAGTTCGGCGATCGTCTCTTCGCCGATCGCGAAAGCAGTGCTGGCGCCGGTGCCGCTGGTCACGACCACCAGCCGTATCGTCGGGTCCGGGGCGTCGCGAACCATCAGCCGGTCGGGTAGCGACGCGTAGGTGCCGACCCAGCGCTCAACGACGCGCGCCTCGGGCAAGCGCAGCACGTTGTCGAGCTCATCGATGATCAGATCGTCGACCGCCTCGTCGACGAAGGGCGACGGGCTCCACGCGTAATGATGACTGTCGCCGACAACGAGCCCACCATCGTGACCCTGCACCACGATCAGATGCACGCCGTTCGCGAGGTGCGCGGGCTGCTCGTCTTCGAGCCGTGCCCGCAGCGCGGTGGCCTCCGGCAATTCGGCGTAGCCCAGATAGCGTACCAACGACAGGTCGGACATGACGGCGCCCGGCAGGCGGAAGTCCGCCTCGGCGGGCTGGACCTTCATCATGTGGAGGGAACAGCGACCGATCCCTAAGGCGGCGAGGCGATCCGGAAACAGGGTTAGGAGATCGTCGCCCGGGCAGACGACGATGTGCGCGGCGTCGATCGGCCCCGCCGTCGTTGCGACCCGGCCCGGCTCAACGCCCAGGGCGAGGGTGCGACGCCGGAAGTCGACGCCGTACTGTTCCTCGAGCCAGGCAGCGAGCTTCGGGATCGCGTCGCGGCTCTCCACACGCCGCTCATGCGGGCTCCAGAGCGCGCCGGCGATCGGCCGATCCGCGAGCACCGCGCCGTGCAAGCGAAAGGTCTCGGGGCCATCCATCGGCGTGCAGGCCGCGCCCATCTCGGTCGCAGCAAAGGCTTCGAGCACGCGCATCGCCTCGGGGCGTTGGGCGACGACCAGTAGGCCGGCATGCTCGACTGATATGCCGGCGGCCGGCGCCACCTCCAGCCAGACATCGCGCGAGCGCATCGCGCGCTGCCAGCATTCGCCCGCCTGCTGGCCCGTCACGGTGACGAAGCCGAAATTGCGCACGGAAGCCCCGATGGCTTCCGCCTCGCGGTCGACGACGACGACGCTCAGCCCACGGCGGACGGCCGCCAGCGCATGGGCGAGGCCGAGAATGCCGGCCCCGATCACCACCAGATCAACCCGTTCGCTCATCGATGACGCCAGGCCTGCGTCCTCGCGAGCGCGCGCGTCAGGCCGGCGTGAACCAGGCGCGCGGCAAGGTTGGTGTAAAAGATGAGCATGCACATCGCCGCCGCCGCCTGGATCTGACCGGCGTCGTCCATGTTCAGGGCCGCGACCGCGGCCAGCGTCGTCATCGGCGCGTAGATGAAGATCACCGCGGACACCGTCGTCATCGCGTTGACGAAGAAGTAGGCGGCCACGTCGAGGATCGTCGGCATGCAGACCGGCAGCGTCACCCGAGAGAACATCCTGGTCACCGGCTGCTTGAGCGATGCTGCCACGGATTCGAACTCACGATCCATCGATTTCAACGCGGTCAGAGCCGTCAGGTGCGAGACCGTGTAGAAATGCGTGATCGAGCAAATGACCAGAATGGCCATAGTTCCGTAGAGAAAATAGAATGGATTGCTAGGATTGTTGAAAAAGAAGATGTACGAGAGGCCGAGAACCATCCCAGGAATAGCCATCGGCATCATCGCCAGGAAATGCAGGCTATCGCGGCTGGCCATGAAGCCACGGCCCTTTTCGACGATGTAGGCACCGATAAAAACGACAGCCGTGCCAATCACAGCGGTGTAGAGCGCCATCCGGATCGAATTGAAGTACGAAGCCCAGCCACCGCCATCGACGCCCTCGAAGGCAAAATGGCGGAGGGTGAGCGTGTGATTGTACGGCCAGAACTGGATCAGCGAGGCATACTGAGCGACGCCGAGGATCAACAGAAGAAATCCGGCAACCGCGCAGCAGTAGATCAACGCAAGCCGATCGACCCGCCGGTTCGGCGAAGGACTGTACGGAACGGCGCGGGCGGAGAGCAGGGCCACCTGGCGCGCGGTCACGAGACGATCGACGGCAAAGGCGAAGACAGCCGGGACCAGCAGGATGACCGAGACGACGGCACCCATCGCGAAGTTCTGCTGCCCGACCACCTGCTTGTAGATGTCGACGGCGAGCACGCTGAAGTCACCGCCGACGACCTTTGGCACGCCGAAGTCGGTAATCGTCAGCGTGAAGACGACGAACGAAGCTGAAATCAGACCGTAGCGCGCGCCCGGCAGCGTCACCCTGAAGAACGTGCGGAGCGGCGAGGCGCGGAGCACGCGAGCCGCCTCGAACAGGCGCGCGTCGGAGATCGAGAGTGCGGTCGAGATGATCAGCAGCGCGTGGGGGAAGGTGAAGAAGACACAGCCGACGATGATGCCGCCCGCGCCGTAGATCGACGCGCCGAAGAGGACCTCGCGCAACAGCCCCTGATTGCCGAAGAGGTAGACCAGCGACAGGCCAGCAAGCAGCGACGGCACGAGGATCGGGATCATCGCGAGCGTTCGGAAGACGCCCTTGAACGGCATGCAGGTTCGATGCAGCGCGTAGGCGAACCCGAAGGCGAGCGTCACCGTCACGACGGTCGTGATCACGGCAACGAACAGGCTGTTCCAGATCGACTGGGAGAGCGCCGGCGTCTGGAAATAGGCGGCGTAGTTGGCAAAGGACGTGACCGTCCCGGCTCGGAGCACGAGCCGGCGCATATCGTCGGCGCCGACCTCGACCCACTCGCCCGCCGGAACGACATCGCGCAACGCCTGCAACCGCCCGGCCGCGGCGCCCGTCGCCTGCATGCGCACGGCGACGACCGGCTCTCCCTCGAACTCGCCGTCGCGGAAGAGCTGGGCGGCCGTGAGCGACGGCGAACGACGCGCCTGCGCTTCCGGGTCCTCGAGACCGAGGCGATCCGATGCCTCCGCCAGCGTGCCCAGCGACCGAAAGCCCGTGCCCGTGTCAACCTCGATGGCGACGTCGGCGAGGGCGAAGCTCCGCACCTCCGCCGATTTCATGAACATGAAGGCGAGCGGCAGAGCGAGGCTGACGATCAGGTAGAGACCAATCAGGACGACGAAGACGAGGCTGAGCTTGTCGTCGCGACCAACCTTGGGCTTGATCGCGGCGGCGCCGACCTCGGCGGTGGTGACGCTAGCCATGCGTCGCCTCCTTCGCGAAGACCCGCAGCCGCTCCGGCGGCAGCTGGACGGCCAGGCGATGTCCCTCAGCGAGGTCGAGGCGGCGGTAGAGGTTCTGCGAAAGCTCCGCGGTGAGCGGGTGTCCCTCGAAGGCGTCATGCGTCAGCTGGGCGCGGACGTGCGAGCCGAGGAACTCGACGTCGCCTACGCCGGCCTCGACGACGTTGGCGCGCTCCTCGGCGCCGTTCTCCACGACCCGGATATCCTCCGGTCGGATGGCGACGGTGACGGGCTGGCCCTGGTCATGGCCGTCGGGCTGGCAGGCAAGATCCAAGCCGCCGACGCGGACCGCGGCCGGACCCAAGGCCGTGCCGTCGAGGAAGTTCATCGCGCCGATGAAGTCGGCGACGAATTCCGTGGCGGGCTGGTCGTAGACGTCCTGCGGCGCGCCGACCTGCTCGACGACGCCGACGTTCATGACGACGATCCGATCGGCGATCGACAGTGCCTCGTCCTGGTCGTGCGTGACCATGATCATCGTCACGCCGAGCTGCTGCTGCAGGTGCTTGAGCTGTTGGCGCAGGCTGATCCGCACCTTGGCATCGAGCGCACTGAGCGGTTCGTCCAGGAGGATCAGCCCGGGCTTGGGCGCAAGCGCCCGCGCCAGCGCCACCCGCTGCTGCTGGCCGCCCGAGATCTGCGCCGGGTACTTGCGGCCCTGGTCCGGCAGGTGGATCAGCGCTAGCAGCTCGCCGACGCGCGCATCGATCTCTTGGCGCCTCATGCCGCGGTTTTCGAGGCCGAAGGCGATGTTCTGATGGACCGTCAGGTTCGGGAAGAGCGCGTAGGATTGGAAGACGATGCCGAAATCGCGCTCCTCAGACGGCAATGCCGAGATGTCGCGACCCGCCTGCTCGATGGTGCCTTCGTTTTGGATGTCCAGACCGGCGATGGCACGCAAGAGCGTGGTCTTGCCGCAGCCGGACGGCCCAAGGAAGCAGACGAACTCTCCCTCGCTGACGTCGAGGGAGACGTCCCGGAGCGCGGCGAAATCGCCGAAGCGCTTGGTCACGTTGCGGACAGCGAGGTAGGGCGAGGTCGATCCGTCGGTCATCACGGCGCTCCGTCACGAGGCGTGGTTACGCCGGAGCGGAATCACCGCTCCGGCTCAGGCACGGCGCTCAACCGTCGAGGGTCAGCCCCGCGGCTCGGACTTGGCGTCGAAGCGCGCCTGCCACTCCTCGAGGATGCGGGCGCGGTTGTTGGCCGCCCACTCGAAGTCGTTGTCGATGATCTTCTCGCGAATGCCCTCGGGCAGGTTCGCAACTGGCTGCTCGAGCTTCTGGTTGGCGAGGATGGCGTAGTTCTCGGCGTAGATCGCCATCGCCTCGTCCGAGACGGACCAGTCGATCAGCGCCTGGGCAGCGTCGATCTCCAGCGTCGTGTTGACGATCGCCGAAGCCTCCATGTCCCAACCGATTCCCTCCGCCGGGATGACTACCGCCAAGGGCGCACCCTCGTTGATCAGCCGAGCCGCGCGGAAGGCGAACGAGACGCCGATGGTGTACTCGCCGGCAGCGGCCATCGTGCAGGGCTTGGAGCCCGAGTGGGTGTAGGTGGCGATGTTCTGGTGCAAGGCATCCATGAACGCCCAGCCCTCTTCCTCGCCGAAGAGCTGCAGCCAGCTCGACACGTCGAGGAAGCCGGTGCCCGACGAGGCCGGGTTCGGCATCACCACCATGCCCTGGTACTCGGGCTTGGTGAGGTCCGACCATGATGTCGGCATCGCCAGGCCGTTGCGCTCCAGCTCGACCGTGTTGACACAGAGCGCCGCGGCCCAGGCGTTGGTGCCGACCCAATAGGGAGGCTCGTCCTTGTCGACGAAGCGCGGGTCGAGCTGCTCGGTGCCGGCGGGCGCATAGGGCTCGAGCAAGCCCTCCGACTTGAGCAGCAGCAGCGAGGTGGCGGCCGTGCCGAGGACGACGTCAGCCTGGGGGTTGTCCTTCTCGGCCAACAGCTTGGCGGTGATGATGCCGGTCGAGTCGCGGACCCATTGAATGTTGATGCCGGGATTGGCCGCCTCGAAGCTCCGCTGATAGACGGGCAGGAGGTCGGCTTCGAGCGCCGTGTAGACCGTGAGGTCGGCGGCCGGCGCGCTGGTTGCGGCGACAAGCGCGACGCCGGCGACGCCGGCCAAGAGGATGCGGTGCACGGGCGATCTCCCAGCTCTGGTTTCTTGTGCACGCGCCTCTTACGCGCCCGACATGACGGTTCGGTGACGGTGCCGACCGGGCACCGCAGGCGGCGACCGAGGTCCGTTGGAGCGGGCGTGCGCAGACTGATCTCGCCCCCGCATTCGCTGAGCCCGCCCGGTAAACAGCACGCAACGCGCGCGCGGCGCTGGTGATCCGTGGGCTTTCTACGATCCCGGCGGACTGCCACACGCTGCAGCGTCCGACGGCGGTTGATCCGGAAACAGCTCGACACCGAACCGGTCCGTCACCCACGCCGATGCTGCGTGCAGCCAGGTCTGCAACCACGTCGGGTCGGTGGGCATTTCACCTCGCTCCGCCAGCGCCTCAAGCGCGCAGCCGATCGCTTCGAACAGGCTGACTGGCGCGGCGACAAGCTGCCAGTAGTGGTTGTCATCCACCTTGACCGCCTCGAACAGGACCCACGCGGCAAGAGCGACCAACGCGACATAGAGCAACGCCCAGAAGAGCGCCGTCCGATCCCAACCGGATGCGACGTTGAGGGAGAGCTGACGGTCCAGGCTGCGCCAGACCGGCCCGGTCACCAGGGTGCCGTACACGCCGAGCACCGCCAGATGCAGCGCGAGCACCAACGTGCCGGTCACCAAGCTGGGCAACCAGGCCAACCACCAGCCCTCGGCGCTGATCCTGTCGAACGCCGCGACGACGCCGTCGCCGAAGATCCACTCTAGCGCCGCCAACAACGTCGGGAGCGGGATCAGCGCTTCTCGCCCATCGCCCGCCACGACAAAGAGAGCAATGACCAACGCAAATAGAATCAAGCTGGAGAAAAGATGAAAAGTGACGCGCCAATCGCGATTGCTAATAGTGTCTCGGTGCGGTGCAAATGGGTCTGGCAGCCACGACACACTGCCCGCGCGGTGTAGCCAGCTCATCACCGGATCGATGAAGCCCTGGGTATTTTCCCAGTAAGCGTTGTGGTCCTTGAAGGGGTTGAACATATTGACGACCCGAAGCGTGCAAAGGTCGCGGGTTTTGGTCGACTGCCACACGGTAGTTTCGGCGTCCTGGACGTAGTTGCAGTGGCGAACCAGGGGCCCCGCCGGAACAAAGTCCCAGCCGGCATAGATGTCCAACCAGGAGGCCTGACGCTCGAGATGTTTCCCGATGCGCCTGGTAAGCACCTCGTCGACTGCGTCGTCGCGGCGAGCAGCGATGGTCCCGAGCCGATATCCGAGAACGCCAACACCGACGATGACAACGTAAGATAGCCACCCCCAGTGGCTTAGGTAGTTGATGTTTGGCGACGGAGCAGAAACTAAGCCTGCGAGCGCGGTCACGAGACCAACGTAGGCCGCGACGGCCATGACCGAAAGCCACCAGAGACCGTAGAATACGGCGGGTGTCGACGAAGCCTGCCGGTCGGCAAGCAGGGTCTCCTGAAGCTTGCGGATCCCAGCGCCGTAGGTGACCAGCGCCGGTGGCTCCGCAGGCAGGTTCTCCAGCATATCGAGCGCCACGGCCGCGCCTTGAGAGTGGGCGACGACGACGGTCTTCTCGGCATCGACGTGCGCGAGGTCGCGTGCGACGCGGTCGGCGATAGCTCGTCGCACCACCGGATCGCGCGCAAACACGAAGCTGTCACCAAGCTGTTCGGTGATGACGCGGAACACGCCAGTAGCCAGATTGCGTATCGGACCGAACGGAACGAGCCAGAGGATCGCCAACAGCGCGCCGAAGACCTGGAAGGGCAGCACGACGAACAGCAGCGCGCCCACACCGATCCACCCACCGGCAATGGTGAGCAGCTTGTTGTTCCTGTAGAGTCCTAAGGGCACCGTCCACCGTGGCCGATGGAGTTCGCTGGCCCGGCGGAGCACGGGCCAACGCCAGCGCGGCACACAAACGAGCTCGCGGAACAGCAACCACGCGCCGGGACCTAGCATCCAGGAGAGGACGTCCAAGAAACCGGGCGGATCGAATTCTTCAGCCCAGAAGCTCTCGACCAGCAGGATCCGTTTGGCCTTAGTGGGGTCCGGACGGAGGTTGGCGGCATCCGGCGGCCCGTAAGCTATGACGGCCTGCGACGGCCCGTCTTTGTCCTTCAGGCGCGCGCTTTCGATGCGAACGAGCCGCGACCTGTCCCGCGATCGCAGCCACTCCAACAGTGCGTTCGCAACCTGGTCGATGCCATCGCCAGGCTTCTGCCGACCGATACCGTGAACCAGCAGCAGGCCCAGATCGGCCTTTCCCACGGCGCCGGCTGTGGGAGCCGAACCGCTACCAAAGGCACCTCCTTCGCCCTGCCCCACCTCAACCGCGGCCGACACGGCGTCACTCCGGCTCAGCCGCTAGGTGGAACTCGAGCGCCTCGCGGTCGATGATGGTGACGTAGCCGCTCTCCACCGCAATGACCCCGGTGGTGACCCAGGCGCGGAGCTGGCGGTTGACGCTCTCGCGGGTGCTACCGATCAGCCGGCCGAGGTCACGCTGGGCGAGCGGCCGGTCGATCTTGAGCCCGGCCTCTGTCTCGACGCCATAGTCTTCGGCGAGGCTCACCAGCAACATGGCGAGCCGAGCCGGGAGGTCGTGGAAGGCGATCGCCTCGACCTGACCGCTCGTGCGCCGGAGGCGGTGGCACAGCACCTCCAACATGCGGATCGCCGCCTCTGGCCGGTCGCGCATGAGCTGGAGGATATCGCGGCGATCGAAGAGGAGGCCTTCGACAGTATCGATGGCGACCGCATCCGCCGTCCGGGCGCGCCCATCGAGGACCGCGATCTCACCCAACACCTCGCCGGCCTCGATGATGTTGAGCACGATCTCACGCCCCTCGTCCGAATAGAGGCAGACGCGGACGCAGCCGCCGACGACGGCGAGCATGAACGTGCCCGGGTCGCCCTTCTGAAAGATCGTCTGACGTGGTCCGTAGCGCTTGCGGCGGCTCGCGCCGACGAGCCGGGCGCGGTCGGCCGGCTCGAGCTGGCCGAAGATCGGGCTCGCCGCCAAGAGGCGATCAACGTCGCTCTCCCTCATATCGCGCGCCTTTATGTGTCATCCCTTCATGTTTGGTGGCGCCAAAGATGGCCGAGAGCAAGTCCCGAGCGCGCGACCCGCGGCTTCGGGTCAGGGGGCGGCGGCCAAAGCGGCCGCAGTCGTCCTGGTCGATGTCGGCGGCTGCGGACGGAGCTCGGCCACGACTGCCGAAGCGATCGCGGCGGTGAGCCTGGCGATGTGCTCTGGGTCTTCGAGCAGCGCTTCATCGGCCGAATTGGAGAGATAGCCGAGCTCGACCAGCACGGACGGCGTGCGCAGCGAGCGGAGAACGACGAAATCAGCGGCGAGCTGGGGCCGAGGGAGCAGCACGGCGATCGGGTCGAGCGCCGCGACGATGCGCTCGGCGACCGCGAACGAACGGGTCGCCGTGTAGGTCTGCATCAGGCCCACCAGAATGCCAGCCACGAGCGGGTCGTCGACGCCCGCGAGCGGCCGCAGGCGTACGTCCTCCGCATTCTCGCGCCGCGCCTTGCGCGCCGCGTCGGCGTTCGACGGGTGTGACGCCAGCGTGTAGACGGATGCGCCGCGCAGTCCGGGCCGGACGGGCAAGCTGTCGGCATGCAGCGAAACGAAGAGATCGGCCTGGATAGCGGCGACAAGCGCGAGCCGCTCGCGGAGCGACAGATAGCGGTCAGTCGCACGGGTGAGCACGACCTCGAGACCCGATTGGTCGGCTAGAGCCGCCTGGAGAAGGTGCGCGGCGCGAAGCGTCACGTCCTTCTCGGCGACGCCCGTCACCCCAATCGCGCCGGGATCACGGCCGCCATGGCCGGCATCGACGACGACGACGCGAGGCGGCGCGGCGCCCTCCTCCGCGACCACGTCGCCGGCGGCGAGCAGACAAAGCGCGATGACAAGGAGACCGATCAACCCTGCATGCCGAGCAACCGCACACCAACCCGCGTAATTCGAAAGTGATCCTGAAACATTCAACCGAAGCGCGCAAGCCTGGCCATTTGCCGATGACCGCGGATCGGTCTAGGCGAGCGGTTCGGTACGGCTGGCGGACGCGGCATCGGGACGAAGGGCATGAAGCGGATCTACCTGATCGGCATGGGCGCGGGTGCGGTTGGGCACCTGACGTTGCAGGCCGTCGACGCCATGCGGGCGGTCGACGTGTTCTTCCTTCTCGAGAAGGACGGCGCCGGCAAGGACGAGCTCGCGCGCCTCCGCCGCGAGTTCCTCGACGCCGTGCTGCCTGACGGCGGCTACCGGCTGGTCGCCGCGACGAGCCCCGAGCGAACGATGGCCGAGCCGAGCTACGATGCCGGCATCGAAGCCTGGCGACAGAGCCGCGCCGGCGTGATCGCCGCACTGATCGAGGCCGAGCTGGCGCCGGGCGAGGTCGGGGGCTTTCTCGTCTGGGGCGACCCCTGCCTCTACGACGGTATGATTCAGACCCTGCATGAGTTGGGCGCGGCCGGTGTGGCCGTCGACTTCGAGGTCATCCCGGGCATCACCAGCGTCCAGGCGCTGACCGCGGCGCACCGCATCCCCCTCAACCGCGTCGGCGAGCCGATCACCATCACGACTGCTCGTCAGCTCAAGGCGATGGAACCAACTACGGTGACGAACGCCGTCGTCATGCTCGACGGCCAAGCGGCCTTCGCAGCGCTCGCCGACACCGACCTCGAGATCTACTGGGGCGCGTATCTCGGCACGGCCGATGTCCTGACCGTGTCGGGTCCACTGCGGGACAAGGCCGACGAGATCGCCGAAACGATCAATCGCGCCCGCGACGCCAAGGGCTGGCTCATGGACACCTACATCCTGCGACGGCCTTAAACGCCTCGTCCGCAGCGGCGGTGCGCCGGTGCAGCCACCTCACCGCGCCTCCGCCAGCAGCGCATCAAGATCGAGGTTCGTTTCGCAGTGGTCCGCGAGGTCGTCGAGGGTGGTCTCGATGCGCGCTTCGAAATCGAGGGCCGAGGCCTTGGCCCCGACCTCCCGGAGCCAATGGGCACGGAACGCGTCGGCGGTGAAAAGACCGTGCAGGTACGCGCCCATGACCCGACCGTCGGCAGAGCAAGCGCCTTCCGGGCGCGGCTCGCCGGTGCCGTCGTCGAGGCGGAGCCAGGGACGGGCGAGGTCAGAGCCCGTCGTGCGCCCCATGTGGATCTCGTAGGCGCGGACCAAGCAGCCGCTCGCGGTGTCGCGCGCTTCGACGTCGACGAGGCGCTTGTCGCCACCGATCTCGGTCTCGAGATCGAGTAAGCCCAGCCCCGGCGTCTCGCCCGGCTCGCCCTCGACGCCGGCCGGATCACGAACGACCCGGCCAAGCATCTGGAAGCCGCCGCAGAGGCCGACGACGCGACCGCCGCGGCGGACGTGCGCAAGGATGTCGATGTCCCAGCCTTCGCGCCGCAGCAGCTCGAGGTCCGTGCGCGTCACCTTGGAGCCGGGGAGCACGACGACGTCGGTCTCGGCCGGAATAGGGCGACCAGGGTTAATCCAGCGAACGCGCACGCCGGGCTCTTGGGAGAGCGGGTCGAGGTCGTCGAAGTTGGCAACCCGCGAGAAGCGCGGGACGGCGATCTCGAGGCCGCGGCCGCCGTGGTCGGCGGGGCGCTCGAGGGCCAGGCTGTCCTCGGCCGGCAGCCGGTCGGCACGCTCGAACCAGCGGACGACGCCCAGGCACGGCCAGCCGGTGCGCTCGGTGATCACGTCGATTGCCGGCGCGAAGATCGATAGGTCGCCGCGGAATTTGTTGACGATGAAGCCCACGACCCGCGCCCGGTCGTTCTCGCTGAGGAGGTGGTGGCTGCCGACAACCGCCGCCATCGTGCCGCCCCGGTCGATATCGCCGACGAGGACCACGGGCAGATCCGCCGCCTCGGCGAGGCGCATGTTGGTGATGTCGGAGGCGCGCAGGTAGATCTCGGCGCCGCTGCCGGCCCCTTCGACCAGGACCAGGTCGGCCTCGGCAGTTAGCCGACGGAAGCTGTCCAGGACCGCAGGCATGAGCTGATGCCGCATGCGGTGGTAGGGCTTCGCCGGACAATTGCCTAGGGCCCGGCCGCGCAAGACCACCTGCGAGCCGACGCCGCTCTGGGGCTTCAGCAGAACCGGGTTCATATGGATCGATGCCGGCACTCGGCACGCGCGGGCCTGAAGCGCCTGCGCCCGACCGATCTCACCGTGCGTCGGCGTACCCTCCCCGGCCTCGTCATTGGCCACGACGGCCGCGTTGTTGCTCATGTTCTGCGCCTTGAAGGGGCGAACAACGAGGCCGCGACGCGCGTAGGCTCGGCAGAGGCCGGCCACGAGCAGGCTCTTGCCGACGTCCGAACTCGTGCCCTGGAGCATCAATGCCCGCGCCCGACGGGTCAGGCTCGACGGCGCAGCGATGAAATGGGCGGGCGCGAGTTGGTCGTCCAAGGTCTCACCATTCTTGCTCTTGGGCCGCAGGGGGGCCGCCCGTGATCTGGAAAGCCCCCCATCTCCGGCGCCGCAACCGAAAAACGCCCACGTCGCCAAAACGACGCGGGCGCTTTCCCGCCTACCGTAGGAGCAAGTGTCAGCGGTCGGGAGCGTGCACGCTCTCGGTCATCTGCTCGGTACCGCCACCGCACGCCTTGACCTGCGCCGCGCGGTGCGCCGCGCGAACGCGCTCGGTCGCCTCGACCTCCTTGCGCTTCGAGCGGCTCTTCCACGCCGCAACCTCGTTCTGGTCCAGCTCCTGCTCGAGCTTGCGCGACTTGTCGAAGTTGAAGCGGAGCTTCTTGAGCGTGTGTGGTCCCCAATAGCCGAACTTGCCGAGATCGTAGAACTTTCGCTCGAAGGCCGCCTTCAGATAGGCTTTGAGGCAGCCCCGCAGATACTTGCGCCGCGTCGGGTCGCGGTCCCAAGGATAGCTGAACAGCGAGCGATTGAAGTAGAAGCGGCGGTAGTTGTGCATGACACAGTCGAGCAACTGCGCCCGATCCATCTCGGCCGGCTTCATGATCGGCGTGACGAAATTGTACTTCTCGAAATCGAACACCTCGACCTGGTCCTGAAGCTCACGATAGAGGTCGGAATAGGGCCAGGGCGTGAACATCGACCAGTTGGCCATGTCGGCCTTCCAGTCCATAACCATGCGATAGCTCTCGTCGAGCGTCTCAGGCGTCTCGGTGTCGATGCCGACGATGAATTGCGCTTCCGTGACGATGCCATTGTCGCGCAGGAGTTTGATCGCCTTGGCGTTCTGCGCGACGGTCGTTTCCTTGTTGAAGAGGTCGAGGTTCAGTTGCGCTGCTGCCTCGGTGCCCAGCGAGACGTGGACGAGACCGGCCTTCCGATAAAGGGGCAACTCCTCCTCGTCGCGGAGGATGTCGGTGACCCGCGTGTTGATCCCCCAAAGCACCGGCAGATCGCGCTCGATCAGCTCCTCGCAGAAGGCGATGAACGCCTTCTTGTTGATGGTCGGTTCCTCATCCGCGAGGATGAGAACGACGACGGGCTGCTCGAAGGCCGCCAGCA
>CAYUKE010000045.1:0-13897 GCA_964445185.1 uncultured Geminicoccaceae bacterium | reverse complement strand
TTTGACGAGGGCTGAGGGAGCATTACGTTGCGACTAGCTACCTACTGATAGGTAGATTACTAGGAGGCAGACGATGGCCATCCCACCAACAGCGTCGCCCTGATCGTCGGTGGTTCATCCGGCATGGGCTACGACGCTGCCAAGCGCTTTGCCGCAAAGGGTTACCGCGTAGCGATCGTCGCCCGCCCCGGTGCCAAGTTCGACGCCGCCGTGGCCGAGATCGACAACTGCGAAGCTTGGGCGGCTGATCTCTACGATCAGGCCTCCGTCGACGCGCTCGTGGCGCGGATCGAGGGCGAGACGCGCCCGGTCGCGCATCTGGTCAACGCCGCCGGCGCCTTCGTGCCCAAACCATTCCTCGAGCACTCGGTCGCCGACTACGACAAATACATGGATCTCAACCGCGCGACCTTCTTCATTACCCAGGCAGCGGCTCGGAACATGGCCGCCCATGGCGGCGGCTCGATCGTCAACATTGGCTCGATGTGGGCAAAGCAGGCGATCAAGGCAACGCCGTCCTCGGCCTACTCGATGGCCAAGGCGGGCCTGCACAGCCTGACCCAGCACCTAGCCATGGAGTTGGCGGATCAGAACATTCGCGTGAACGCGGTCTCGCCCGCCGTCGTCGTCACGCCGATCTACGGCGGCTTCATCGAGCCCGCGAAGATCGAGGAGACGCTGCAGGGCTTCAACGGCTTTCACCCGATCGGCCGCGTCGGCCGCCCAACGGACGTGGGCGCCGTCATCGACTTCCTCGCCTCGCCCGATGCGGGCTGGGTCACGGGTGCCGTCTGGGACGTCGACGGCGGCGTCATGGCTGGTCGGAACTGAACGCCGAGAAAGGCGAGACGACCGATGCTGGCGAACGATGATCTGAGACTGCCGGCGGCGGTGCACCTCGGCCTCTTGTAATGTTATAATATTGCATGAGGTAGTTCGATCGGCTAGATCGCGTGAAGACGTGGATGTAAGAGAGTCAGATGGCGAACAGATCGGCGCGGCGCACTCATGCCGATCGCGTGCTTAATCATTTCCGCGCGCGCAAGAAACCGCTTTCCGCCTATCAGTTTCTTGAGGCCCGTCGCGCCGAAGGCGTCACGGCGGCTACGACAGTCTATCGGGCGCTCGATCAGCTCGTCGCCGCGGGTCGCGTCCAACGGCTCGCGTCGCCCAGCGCGTGGACAGCGCGTTGCGATCGCCACCATGCCGCAACCCCGATTTTCGAGATCGGCGAGGATCGAGGCGCCGTGAAAGAGCACATCGACGTTCGCCTCGCCCCGTACATCGCGGCGCTTTCCGAGCCCACAGGGTTCGCGCCAGACCGTTCGGTAACCAAGATCCGTGGCCGCTGCGGCACTGGCCGCGAGGCCGCGCCAAGCTCTTGAGAGGATGCACGATGGACCAACCCCTGCAAATCCCAGTCACCGTGCTGACCGGCTTTCTCGGCGCCGGCAAGACGACGCTTTTGAACCGCATTCTCACCGAGCGTCATGGCAAGCGCTATGCCGTGATCGTCAATGAGTTCGGCGAGGAAGGCATCGACAACGACCTCGTGGTGGACGCCGACGAAGAAGTGTTCGAGATGAACAATGGCTGCATCTGCTGCACCGTAAGGGGCGACCTGATCCGCATCCTCGGCGGGCTGATGAAGCGGGCCGACAAATTCGACGCCATCATCGTCGAGACGACCGGCCTCGCCGACCCCGCCCCCGTCGCCCAAACCTTCTTCGTTGATCAGGACGTCGCCGACCGCACCCGGCTCGATGCCATCGTGACCGTGGCCGACGCCGTCCACCTCGACGCCCAGCTCGGCGAGCACCACGAGGCCGAGGAGCAGATCGCCTTCGCCGACGTGGTCTTGCTGAACAAGACCGACCTCGTGGAGGCTGACGGCCTTGAACGTGTCGAAGGGCGCATCCGCCGGATCAATCCTTACACGAGGATCATCCGGACTGCGCGCTGCGCCACGCCGCTCGACGATGTAATCGGGCTGAATGCGTTCAGCCTCGATCGGGTTCTGGCAGTCGAGCCGGACTTCCTGACCTCCGATCACGACCACGAACACGACGATGATGTGAAGAGCCTGTCGCTCGTGTCGGACGCTCCGCTCGACCTCGACAAGTTCCAAACCTGGTTCGGCCGGCTGCTGCAGCAGCGGGGTCCCGACATCCTGCGCTCGAAGGGCATCCTGAACTTCGCGGGTACGACGGAGCGCTACGTTTTCCAAGGCGTACACATGCTGATGGACGGCGCCCCGATGGGTCCGTGGCCGCAGGGGAAGCCGCGCGTCTCGCGTCTGGTCTTCATCGGCCGCGATCTCGACAGCATGGGCCTCAAGGAGGGCTTTGCGGCGTGCCAAGCGGCGTGACGGCCGAAGGGTTGCGTCGTAGCGCCCGCTCTTTCGGCTTCGCTCAGACATCGCTGGCGAAGCGGGCCCTGAAGCTCGAAACCTCCGCGCCGGTCACGGCCGCCGTCGCAGTCGGCAACACTGTCGCGGCGGGTTTCGGCGACGGCACCGTGCGCTTCTTCCGAGCCGGCCTCGACCCCGCCGTTGTCCAGGTACATCGTGGCGCGGTGCTCTGCCTTGAGGCCGACGCCGACCATGTCATTACGGGAGGCGACGACGGGCGGTTTCTCGGCGTCTCATCCGAGGGCGCGGTTGAGGAGATCGCCAGCTTCGGCACGCGTTGGGTCGATTGCGTCGCCGCTAGCTCCGGCTGGCGCGCCTGCTCGTCCGGACGAAACGCTCATGTCTGGCGATCGGGCGAGGCGAAGGCGACAGCGCTTGAGCACCCCAGCACGGTCGGCGGTCTCGCTTTCGACGCCAACGGCAGGCGGCTTGCTGCTGCGCATTACGGTGGCGCAACGCTCTGGGAGCGGGGCGAACGGCGCTGGAAGCGCTCGAAACTGGTCTGGCGCGGCTCGCACGGTGCCGTTGCCTTCAGCCCGGACGGCAAGTTCTTGGTGACGACGATGCAGGAGAACGCGCTCCACGGCTGGCGCCTCCGCGACAAGGCCGACATGCGGATGTCGGGCTATCCCGCGAAGGTCAAGAGCTTCTCCTGGGTTGGTGACGCGCCCTTTCTCGCCACCTCCGGCGCCCAAGAAGCGATCTGCTGGCCGTTCGACGGGAAGGGCGGGCCGATGGGCCGCGCTCCGCTCTGCGTCGCCTCCGGCGGCGAACAGCTCGCCACCGTGGTGCGTGGCTTACCCGGAGAAGCAGCAGTGCTCGCGGGGTTTCAGGATGGATCCGTGCTGATGAGCGAACTCGATGACGCGACGGAGGCCATTGTCCTACGAGGCGCGACCGGTGTCGAAGTGAGCGCCATAGCAGTCACGGCCGCGCCGTCGCACGTCCTGATCGGCGATGTGAACGGCTCGGTTTTGTGGGGGCCGCTGCTGCCAGAAGACGAACATGCGCGGCTTGTTTGAGCGGCACCGCCCGGACCCGGAGGCCGTCCGAAGAGTCAAGGCGTTTGTCACGGCGCACTTCGCTCTGCCCGAGACGACGACGCTCGCCGTAGCGGAGCTGCGCTGCCACGAGCCAGGCTGTCCGCCAATCGAAACAGTCGTCACGGCGCGTGACGCGGACGGGAACATCCGGGACTGGCGCATCGCGAAACCCCTCGGCGAAGTCGCGGCCTCCGATGTTGAGATGCTGGAGGCGCGGCCATGACTGGCAGCGCACAGCCGACAGTTGACGAGGTCTTCAATCGCTTAATGCTCTACTGCAGCGAAGGAATCCTTCAACAAAGAAGGTTGCGTTCATCTTCGCCACTTCCAGGGCGTGTACGCTCAAGCTCGCCGCGATGATCTTGCCTCAGCTCGAGCAAGGTAAGCACGGTGCCGAAGTCGTCGGCATGTTCTTATTCGACGACAACCTCTTCACACTGCGAAAGGGTGATCCGATCGGAGAACGCCTCGCCCGCGTGGCGGCCGAGCCGGACATCTTACTGATGATCTGTGAGCAATGTGTCCTGCGGCGCAATCTTGCCGAAGGTGACCTTCAGCAGTGCGGCAAAGGCCAGGTGACACCAAGAGACGTGGTCGACGGCGTTCAGGTCGGCTGTTTGCCGTAGCTCCACGCTGCCCTCGAACCAGTTAAGCTGGACCTAGTCATCAACCTCTGGCCCACGCGCACCAGCACACAGTTCCAGCCACCGATCCGCGTTTGCCCGTCACCGTCCTCTGCGGCCTTCTCGGCGCCGGCGGGACGACGCACTTGAGCCACATCGACGCCAGCGCGGGCGTCACACCTTCGCTCAGCCGAGTGCTCTCCGCCGCCTGCGTGGCGGCGTGGCGCGGCCTTCGCCCGGACGATCGGGTTATCAGGCGCGACGTCGGGCTCACGCCGCCGCCAACCCTCAGCGAGGCCTGGATCGCTGCTGCCTTTGCCGCACATGAGCGGCGGCGGCCTGCGCAGGTCGACGCCGTGTTGGTGTCGGACGCGCTTGTCGACGAGGCCTTGGTGGCGGACGTCCTCGTCATCGGCACGCAGATGTACGGCTACGGCATGCCGGCGGTGCCGAACTCGTTCGTCGATCACGTCATCCGCATCGATCGCACGTCCACCTTCGACCTTTCGCGCGGCGGGCAACCCATCGAGCCCGTGCAGACCGGGAAGGTCCTCGTCGTCCTAGCCGCCTCCGGCGAGGGTGGTTTTTCGACCGGCGGGCCGCATGCGGCGGTCGCGCCGTTGGTGTCCGAACTCGGAGCGCGCTTCCTCCGCCCCGGCGCGTACGGCGTGGGCACCCACCATCGGCATGACACACTGCTGAGGCCGCAGACTGCGCCGTGCAGATCCCGCTTAGGTACATCTAAGCTAGTCGCCCGATCGACCTCCGTCCCGGGGCGCGGCGGCCGCCGCTCGGCGAAGGCGATCGTTGATCGCTTCGCCGAGCCCCTCGTTCGAGATCGGTGCCACGGCGATCGCCTGCGCCGGCTCTCGGTCGAGGGCGTGCAGCATGGCAAACAGATTGCGCGCTGCCTCCGTGAGACTTCCGGATCGGCTGAGGTTCAGGCCCACACCACCGTCCATCCGTTGCAGCGCGCCAAAGCCTAAGAACGCTTCGTCGGGCCGAGGTGCGGTGGCGTTGAGCCGGACCGGCCGCGCGGGCGCGTAGTGGCTGGCCAGTTGCCCGGGCGCGCGGATCGCGTCGCCCGCCGCCGCGAGCGGACCGATCACCGCCTCGATCCGCGCTCGGGTCAGCCCGCCCGGGCGTAGTAGCCGTGGCGGTTCGGCCGACAGATCGACAACCGTGCTCTCAAGACCAACGGTGCACGCGCCGCCATCCAGAACGAGTTCTATGCGCCCGGCGAGACCTGCCGCGACATGCGCCGCCGTCGTCGGACTGACGCGTCCGGAGCGGTTGGCGCTTGGCGCGGCGATCGGCAACGCTGCTGCACGCAAGAGCGCCTGGGCGATCGGCGCGGCCGGCGCGCGGACGGCGAGCGTGTGGAGTCCCGCGCTTGCCGCGCGAGCGATGCCGCTGTCGGCAAGCTGCGCCAACACCAAGGTAAGCGGACCCGGCCAAAACGCTTGCGTCAGCGCAGCGGCTTGTTCTGACCAGACCACCATCGATCGCGCGGCTTCGGCGTCGGGCACGTGCACGATTAGCGGATTACGCGCCGGCCGCCCCTTCACCTCGAAGATGCGACGCACCGCAGCGTTGTCGGTCGCGACGGCCCCGAGCCCGTAGACCGTCTCGGTCGGGAACGCGACGAGGCCGCCCGCACGGAGGATGCGCGCGGCCTCACGAAGGGCGAACGGCTCGGCCGCTACGACGCGCGTCAAGCTCGGCGGCGGCTCGCAGCGCCGATGCCGACGACCGCCAGCGCAGCCTTGACGATGTCACCCGAGATGACGGGTGTCGCGCCCAGCGCGAACACGCCTTCCCAGCCGATGCCGGCAGCGCGCGCCGGGAGCTTCGGTCGCGATCCGCGTAGCGACAGGTTGTCCATCCCAAATGACCTACTCGGAAGATGTGATACGGCCAGACCGGGCGAGAGCATACCGGCGCAGCTAGTCGCCGCAACGGCCGCGCAGCCGGTCTTCTGTGGAGGAAAAGGTCGGCGCCTCAGCGGGGGCGAACGCGGCAAAGCGGAACTGGCGTCGGGAGATTGCGGAGCCTTGTCGGCCCGAGGGCCGCCACGTCGATCTCGCGCACATCGCCGGCGGCGTCGAGCGTCCGCTGCGTCGTCAGGATACTGCCCGGCTCCGCCGCCGCCTCGAGGCGCGCCGCGACATGCACCGTTTCGCCGAAGACGTCACCGTCCTGCTCGATGATTGGACCGTAGGCGAGCCCCGCACGCAACCGCAGCGGCCAGCGCCTGAGGACCGGCTCCTGTGGCGCGCGCAACGCACGCTGCACCGCGACGGCCGCAATCAGGCCGGCGCGGGCGTGGTCGAAGTCGGCGAGCAGCCCGTCGCCCATAAGCTTGACGACGCGCCCGGCGTTGTCGGCGACCGCGGGGCGCGCGACCGAACGGTAGGCGCTACGCAAGGCGGCCAACGTCCGCTCGGCGTCCATGGCCATCAGCCGGCTTGAGCCGACGACATCTAGGATGAGGACCGCGGCGAGCCGGGTGCGCAGCCGTGGACGGCGATGCATCGCGACAGCGGCAAGGTGTTCGCTCGGCAACCCGCCTCCTCCGCTCGGCGCGCTTCCTGCTCACTAGGTGATCAGCCCAAGCGCTGGCGGTTCGTCTGGCACGGGGCCACCGCCGCCGCTGTGCAACCGCGCACGAACGATGCCCGATACCGCTGCCGACCGCCGGGCTGCGGCTTCAGGCCACATGTGGCGGGAGACCCTCGCCCAGGTCCCACCACAGCCCGGCCATGATCGCGAGCGCCTCGCGCATCATTTCGGGCAGCACATGCTCGTTCGGACCATGCTGGCGACACCCAGCGTAAGAGTGGGGAACCCAAATCGTCGGGATATCGAGGACGTCGACGAACACATCGTTGGGAAGGCTGCCGCCGAGATTGGGGAGAACAGCCGGTGCCTTGCCGGTCGTGGTGTGGATCGACGCAGCGGCCCAGCGGACGAGCGGATGCTCGGGCAGCATGCGCGTCGCGCCGCGGATCACGGGCCTGCGCACGTGAACGTTGGCAAAACCACAGGCGTCCAGGTGCGCCCGCAGCGCAGGTACCAGACCCTCCGGCTCGAGTGGCGGCACGAAACGCAGGTGGCAGCGCGCCCGAGCACGCGGCTGAATGGCATTGACGGGATGGTCGGGGTCGCCGCAGTCGAAGGCTAGCACTTCGAAGCTTGGCCACGCGAAGAGCTTCTCACCAGCACTTAGGCCCGGCTCACCCCACCCGGCGTCGATCAGCGGCGCACCTTTCCCCTCCCCGACCGGAAGGCTACGCACGGCCTCGGCGATCGATGGCGGTATCGCCGCCGGGCGCCAACCCGGCACGCGAACCTCGCCGTGCGGGCCAGCGATGGCCGCGAGTGCGTGCGTCAGCACGATCGCCGGACTAGCGAGCACGCCGCCCCAGTTGCCCGAATGGTGTGCGCCCTCACGCAACTCGAGCTCAAGATCGAAGTTGGCGACACCGCGAGACCCCATGAACAAGGTCGGCAGCTCCGGCGCCAAGCGAGGACCATCCGAGGCCAAGAGGAGATCGGCACAAAGGCGTTCGCGCTCGCTCGCGACAATCTCCTCAAGCCCGGGAGAGTGTGCCTCCTCGCCCATTTCGACGAGCATCACGGTATTGAAGCCGAGGTGCCCACGCGCGGCCTGGACCGCTTCCAGCGCCAGCAGATTGATGAGCAGCTGCCCCTTGTTGTCGGCAGCGCCACGTCCGTACCAGCGCCCGTCACGCTCCGTCAGCCGCCACGGGTCGAGCCCCGGCGCCCAGGCGGACGCGTCGCCGCGGACGACGTCGCCATGGCCGTAGGTCAAGACCGTGGGCAGATCCGGATGCTCCTCGCGACGCGCAATCAGAAATGGCCCGCCGTGGCCGGCGCCGTTCTGGCGGATCACGACATCGAACCCAAGTCGCTCCAACCACGGGCGCATCTCGTCATCCAGGAAGGCATGGAGCGCACGCGGATCGCCGCCGCCCTCGCTCACCGTGCGCCAGGCGACCAGCTCGGCCAGACGCGCTCGAAACCGACCGTCGTCGAATGCGTGCATCGCCTGCGCGACGGCGCCCGCACGCTCGGTTTCGAGTCCCTGCTGGTCGCTCATGTTCATTGGATCGGATGCTCTGCGTTCGTGGTTGGACGTCGAGCGCTGGCGGCGTGAAGACCATCGACGCGGCCACCCGCCAATTGTTAGCGACACACACCTAGGAGACGGCGGCGATCCGCACACGCCTAATCCGCGTCGCCAACAGCAGGCCGGCGATGAAGCCGCCGAGATGGGCAGCATCGGCGATGTGGTTCGAAAACGGCAGCACAAAGCCGACCAGGCTCGTCAGGAGGAACAGCCCGGCAAACAGGAGCATCAGCGGACCGTGCCGACCGAGCTGGCGGCGCTGGGCGAGGAGGAGACCCGCGCCCGCGAGCGCGCCATTCGCCGCCGAGGCGCCGAGGACAGGCGCCGGATCGAAGAGGGCGTGCGTCAGTGGCCCGGCAACGGCGCCCAGGGCGAACAGGACGAGCAGCCAGCGGCCGCCGATGCGCGGCTCAAGCACGGAACCGAATATCGCGAGCGCGAACAAGTTCAGCGCCAAATGACCTAGCGACGCATGGACAAAAGCTGACGTGAACGCAGACCACACCGTCCACGGCGACGGCTCGAAGCCTGGAAAGTAGAGCAGGTAGGAAATCCTCCCGCCGGCGAGCCAATCGAGAATCGCCACGCCGACAAGGAGGAACAGCAGCATCCGCGTCGTTGGAGGGAGGTTCAGCGCGGGCTCACCGCGACGCATCTGATACGGCTTCAACGAAGCATCCTCGGCCCGCGACGCACTTGAGCCACCAACCACGGGGCTTTTTTGCCACAACTCATACAACCGAAACTACGCGCAAGGGGGTCCTGAGCAAGCGTAGCCCTGGTCGAACCGCACCGGAGTACCACATTTCGTCGATGTGATCCGCCTGGAGGAATGATCTTGGAAACGCCCGCGGCCTTCGTTCTCTTCAAGGCGCTGCTTGGCTTCGGACTGCCGCTTGCGTTTGGGATCCAGCAGCTGATCGTGACCAAACGGGCCATCCGCGCCGATCGACGAGCTGCCGCCGTCCGCGCCCCCGCTTGTGTCAGACCGACCGTCGCCGATAGCCAGACCGAGCGATTGAGCAACGCCGCTTGACCGGCCTTCGCCGCGGCAAGGCTCAAAGATGCCCGGCGTCGTCGTCGTAGCCGCGGCGGTGCGACCAGAAGATTAAGCCTAGCAGACCAACCGTTAGCGCCACCGTCGCGCCGATCCCCAGGCCGAGTGCTAGCCACCCATGACCGCTCAGGGTCGCGTCGATCTGCGAAGCGACATAAGCGGCACCTGCGCCCGACAAGGCTAGCAGCGTTACCAGCAGCACTGCGACGTCGCGTCCGCGCAACCGCGTCTCCTTCCGATGTAGTGGCGGCGAGCGTAGGACGTTGGAAGGCAGGGCGCCAGGGAGAGCGCTTCGTTGACCAAACGACGACACACCGACGTTATTGGGAGTTTGGTAGGCCTGGAGGGCCGACGCGTGGTCGACGTTGGCTGCGGTCAGGGCGGACTTGCCTCCTGGCTCACTCGCCAGGGCGCCACCGTTCTCGGCGTCGACGGCAGTATCGATGCCGTGCGCGCGGCGCGCATGCGGGGCGTCGTCGCCGTCGCCGCAGACGCTTGCGCGCTGCCGCTGGACGACGCTGTGATGCACGTCGCCCTGATCTTCAACAGCCTGCACCACTTCCCTGATCCGCTTGCGGCGCTCGCGGAGGCGCGACGGGTGGTCGGCTCGGACGGCGTCGTCTTCGTCGCCGAGCCGCTGGCCTCCGGGCCCTATTTCAGCTTCATGCAACCGGTCGACGACGAGACCGCGGTCCGCGCCGCCGCCTTACGGGCTCTCGACGCGGCTTCCACCGTCCGCCTCGACGTGGCGGCCACCCAAGACTACGCGTACGATGTCCTCGTGGCAGACCTGGACGACGAAATCGCACGCTGGACTGCCGTGGATCGGTCCCGGCGCGCTCGCGCCAGGGAGTTGCGCGCAACCCTTGCCAAGGGCCTCGAACGTCACGGCGTCGCCACGGAAAAGGGCTACGCCCTGGCGCAGCCGATGCGTTGCTGGCTGCTGCGCGCGCGCAACTGATCAAGGACGGGAATCCCTATGATGTCCGAACAGCCCTTGCCGACCGGCGACGACCGGCAAATCGAGGCCGTGGTTTTCGATCTGGGCGGCGTCCTGATCGACTGGGATCCGCGATACCTGTATCGGAAGATTGTCGATGACGAGGCGTTCATCGAGTGGTTCCTGACGGAAGTGTGCTCCCCCGACTGGAACGCCGAGCAGGACGCAGGTCGAAGCTGGGCGGACGCGGCGGCCGAAGCCAAGGCTCGGCACCCCAGCCAAGCCGAGCTCATCGATGCGTACGTCGAACGCTGGCCGGAGATGATTGCCGGCGACATCGTCGACACGGTCGACGTTCTCGAGCGCGTAGCCGCGACTGGCATTCCCTTGTTCGCACTTACGAACTGGTCGGCGGAGACATTCCACGTCGCCCGCGAGCGATTTCGCTGGCTCCGTCATTTCTCCGACATCCTTGTTTCCGGCGAACTCGGGATGAAGAAGCCCGACCCCCGAATTTTTCGTTTGCTGATTGAGCGCATCGGCGTAGAACCCGCGGCTGTCGTGTTCATCGATGATGCGCTGCACAACGTCGAAACCGCCGGTTCGCTGGGCTTGCGTGCCATTCGGTTCACGACCGCTGCCGATCTCCGGCGCCACCCGGATCTGGTGCCGCTTTTCTCGCGTGGGGTGAATCCCGCCTGAGCCTCTCGGCGGCGCCGGCAACGACCATAGGGACCTTGATGCCCGAACTCGTCGACGTCCTGGCTCCGGAAGCGGTTCGATTGCGCGTCCGAGTCTCCAGCAAGCGCCAGCTCCTATCGGAAATCGCCGACGCTGCCGCCGTGATGGCTGGCGTCGACCGTCGGGCGGTCGTCCAGGCGCTCCAGGAACGCGAGCGTCTCGGTTCGACCGGGGTCGGCGGGGGCGTCGCGCTGCCGCACGCGCGCCTGGACAACCTGTCCAAACTGGTCGCGCTGTTCTGGCAGTTGGAACGCCCGGTTCCCTTTGACGCGATCGACGACGCCGCGGTCGACCTCGTCGTCGTTCTCCTCGTTCCCGGAAGCGGCGAGACGGAGCATCTCAAGACGCTGGCGAAGATCGCACGTCGGCTGCGCACGCCTGCCGTACGCGCGCGCTTGCGCAAGACCGACAGCGAGCGTGACGCCTGGACCTTGCTCACCGCCGGTACAGATCGGTCCGCAGCCGCTTAAGCGCCATCCGTCGCGTGCCGGATTCCGAGTGACACGCGGTGCCTGTGCGCCTACCTCCGAGCGCGTATGGAGTGGGGGCAATGGGTGATTTGATCGTCGTGACCGGGATGGCGGGGGCCGGCCGCACGACGGCCCTTCGGGCGCTGGAAGACGTCGGCTGGGAGGCCGTCGACAATCTTCCTCTATCGCTGCTCGCCACCGTCGTCGAGGCGCGCGAGGGAGCGGGCCACAGGCTCGCCGTCGGCATCGACACGCGATCGCGCGCATTCGTCGCTGGCATCTTCACGGACACCATTGCGGCACTGCGCCGCGAACTCTCCGCTCGCGTGGTCGTCCTCTACCTCGATTGCGAGGACGACGTGCTGGTGCAGCGGTTCACCGAGACGCGCCGGCGCCATCCCATGGCCGACCGGCCGGTCGTCGAGGCGATCCACCGCGAGCGCCTCATGACCGCGACCGTGCGGGCGCAGGCCGACATCTGCCTCGACACGTCCCGCTTGACGGTCCACGACCTGCGACGCGCGGTCCATCAACGCTTTGCCGCAGACGGCCTTGACAAGACGCGTATCGAGGTCCTCTCGTTTTCGTATCGTGCAGGCCTGCCGCGGGAGGCCGACTTGGTGTTCGATGTTCGGTTTCTCCGCAATCCGCATTGGGAGCCCGATCTGCAGCCCCTGACCGGCATGGACGAGGCCGTCCGCGCGTTCATTCGTACCGACGCCCGCTTCGGCCCGAGCGTCGACCGCATCCTCGATCTTCTGGACGTCCTGGTTCCGGCCTACGCCGAGGAGGGCAAGAGCTACCTGACGATCGCCGTGGGTTGCACGGGCGGCAAGCACCGCTCGGTGTTCGTCGCTGAGCTGCTCGCGGAGCATCTCATCTGCCAGGGTTTCCCGGCGGCTTTGCGTCACCGCGAGCAGGGCATCTTCCGCGAGGCGGCCGCATGATCGGGCTGGTCCTCGTCACGCACGGTCGGCTCGCCGTCGAGTTCCTCGCAGCGATGGAGCATGTGGTCGGGCCTCAGGCGCAGGTGCGGACAGTCTGCATCGGACCGGACGATGACATGGAACAGCGTCGCGCCGACATCCTGGCCGCGGCAACCGACGTTGATGCCGGGGACGGGGTTATCCTGGTGACCGACATGTTCGGCGGCACCCCCTCCAACCTGGCCATCTCGGCGATGCAGCGCGGCACCATTGAGGTGATCGCCGGGATGAACGTGCCGATGCTCATCAAGCTCGCCGAGCTTCGCCACGACGGTGGTGTCGGCGATGTCGTTCGTGAGGCACAGGAGGCAGGGCGCAAATACATCGCCGTCGCCAGCGCGCTTCTTGACGTCGGCTGATGGCGCACCGGCGCGTGGTGACCGTCGCCAACGCGCGCGGCCTTCACGCCCGGGCCGCGGCGCTGTTCGCCAAGACCGCGCAGAGCTTCGATGCCGCGGTCACCGTTCGGAAGGTCGACCTCGAGGTCGACGGCACGTCCATCATGGATCTCATGATGTTGGTCGCCGGGCCGGGCTCGACGCTCCATATCCACGCCACAGGACCGGAAGCCGAAGGAGCGGCCGACGCTCTCGAGGAACTGGTCACCGCGCAATTCCACGAGCAGGCTTGACGGCCATCGTGAGTTGCCTAAGCGACATGGCGCAGATGACGCCCCGCCTGGCGATTTGGACATCTAGCTGAAGGACCGAACATGGCTGCAGACGGCGACTTCAAGGTGAGGGACATCTCGCTCGCGGGCTGGGGCCACAAAGAGGTCGAACTCGCAGAGCGGGAGATGCCCGGGCTAATGGCGCTCCGCGAAGTGTTTGGGCCGAGCCGCCCCCTCGCCGGCGCACGCGTCGCGGGCTGCCTGCACATGACCATCGAGACCGCGGTGCTGATCAAGACCCTGGTGCATCTCGGCGCGTCGGTCCGCTGGTCGTCCTGCAACATCTTCTCCACCCAAGATCATGCCGCAGCGGCCGTCGCCGATCTCGGCGTACCCGTGTTCGCCTGGAAGGGCGAGACCGAGGAAGAGTATGACTGGTGCGTCCGGCAGACCATTGATGGTCACCCCGACTGGCGGCCGAACATGATCCTCGACGACGGCGGCGACCTGACCGTGATGATGCACAACGACTACCCGGCGCTGATGGCCGAGGTGCGTGGCATCTCCGAGGAGACCACCACCGGCGTGCTGCGGCTGTACGAAATGGAGCCCGCGGGAACGCTGGCCTGCCCGGCGATCAACGTCAACGACAGCGTTACCAAGTCGAAGTTCGACTATCTCTACGGCTGCCGCGAGAGCCGCGGCGATGGCATCAAGCGGGCAACCGGAGTCATGCTCGCTGGGAAGACGGCGCTCGTTGCCGGCTTCGGCGACGTCGGTAAGGGTTCCGCTGAGAGCCTGCGCTCGCAGGGTGCACGGGTCATGGTCACCGAGATCGATCCGATCTGCGCGCTCCAGGCCGCG
>CAYUKE010000044.1:0-13999 GCA_964445185.1 uncultured Geminicoccaceae bacterium | reverse complement strand
GGGCGCAATCGCAGTTCAAGATGACGCGGTTCGCGCCCGCGCGATGGCGGTGGCTCTGTCGGTCGATCGGTGACGCGCTCGCACGCGCTCTCGATAGGTGTTGTAGACGACGCTCGCGAAGATGACGCTGCCGCCAGCGATCGTCGCGAGATCCGGCGCTTCCGCGAACAGCAGCAAGCCCAAGAGCGCGGACCAGATCAGGCGGGTGAAGTCGATCGGCAGGACGACTGTGGCGTCGGCACGGCGCAGCGCTTCGCTCAGGCAGAATTGCGCCGCGGTGCCGAGGGCGCCCAAGGCCAAGAACCACACGAGGTGCTCGGGCTGGGGCCCACGCCAAACGGGGATCGCGGCGAGCAGGGTCACCGGCAGCAGCGACAGGGCCGCCCAGAAGGTGATCGCGACGCTCGTCTCGGTTCGCGACAGCACCTTGATGATGCAAAGCGTCAGACCCCAGAAGAACGCCGCGCCGAGGGTCAGCGCTGCGCCCGCCGAGATCAAGGTTTCCGCGCCCGGCCGGACGACGATGAGGGCGCCGGCGAAGCCGATCAAGACGGAGGTGGCGCGGCGGAGACCGACCACCTCGCGCAGTAGCGGCACGGCAAGAACGGTGGCGAAGAGGGGCGCGGTGAACGACAGCGCGGTGACCGTCGCCAGCGGGGCCGCCGCCAGGGCTGTGAAGAACATCAGCATGGCGCCGGCATCGACCAGGCCACGCGACGCGAGCAGCAGCGGCCGCCTGGGCCTAAGCTGGCGCAGGCCCGCGCGATAGGTTAGCGGCAGTACGAACGCGAGACCGAAGACGTTGCGAAAGAACGCGATCTCGAACGGGTGGAGATCCGCCGCCAGATGCCGAACGACGGCATGCATGCAGACCATCGCAAAGGCGGCTGCGGCCATGAGAATCGCGCCGTGCCAGGGTGGCGAGGCGACGGGAGCGGGGGGCAGCGGCGGTCTCCGAGGGCGGCCGTGAACTACCGACATCGCAGTGTGGCGGCCCGCGGTCGAGGTGGCGGCCCGCGGGGCAGCCATGCGTCGACGGTCGCAGGATGATGCCTAGCCTCCGCGGTGGCAGATCGTTTCCGAGATGGCCGGTGACCTTAGGCGCGCCTCCGTTGCCTTGGTCCACCACACCCAATCGCGCACCGCGTACTTGGTGCCACTCGCCACTGGTACCAGCGGCAGGATGACCCCGGCGCGCGCGGTGGCGAGGTGCACAAGCGGCGCGGTGCCCCCAAGATACGTCGCCGTGACGTGGCGTCCGTCGGCGCACCGATAGGCGAAGCTGTCGCTAGCGGCGGGCGTCGACACCGCTGCCAGCATCGCGATCGCCCCTAGAAGTCTAGTCGGCGCTGGCATGGCGCATTGCCGGTCCGCGGCCGCCGTCGGCGATCTCGAGGACGAGCTTCTTGCGTACCGCGTCGGCGAAGCTGGCCCGGTCGTCGGCGGTGACGACGAAGCTGCCGGGCCCGGTGATGATCTTGCGCGCGAAGGTCAGCTCGAGATCGTAGCGCACGGGGCGTCCCGTGCAGTTCTCCTGCCGACAAAGGACCGCGAGGCCGTTGACGACGATGCCGTTGGCCGCGGCCATCGCGCGACCGTCCTCGATGGGAAGGCCGTTCCAATTGCTCGCGCTGTCGGCGGACAGGTCGATCACCTTGCGAAAGCCCTCGAAGTCGTTGCCGTTGATAAGCTCGACGCCGCGGGCCAACGCGCTGCCGATGGCGTTGCGACCGAAGGCTCGCCGCGGCGCTGCCAGGATCGCGTCGGCGAACGTCTTGGCGCTGCCTGCGCCGTCGACGACCGTCCACGAGACGACGACGTCCTGCGAGCTGGCGTCGGCCCACTCGACGTAGGTGACCGCGATCCGCTTGTCGAAGCCGGTGCCGATCGCCGCCAGCACCTCCGGCGACTGGAGGGCCTGGGCGTAGCCCTCGCGCTGGAACATAAGCTCCGCCTGGTCGATGGAGCCGGTGGCGTCGGCGAGGAGGACGAGTTCGAGGTCGACGCTGACGGCGCGGGCCTCGAGGGCGAAGAGACAGAGGCTCATGGCTAGCAGCGCGCGCCTCAGCATCAAAAGCCACGCGGGATGATGACGTAGTCGAGCTCGTGGATCACCCCGTTCGCGGCGAGGATATCGGGCCGCATGACCGTCGCGCCGTTCACGCGAATGAAGTCCATCTGGCCCTCGATCGTCAGCGTGTGGCCGTCCAACGTCGGCACCTCGTAGACCCGCCCGAACATGTCAGTGCTCATCGCCCTGCCCGGGATCAGGTGGTAGGCGAGGACCTGCTCCAGTGTCGACTTGCCCGCCCTGGAGAACAGGAACTCGCGAAAGCTCGCCGGCAGGCGCTGGAAGGCGTAGTCGGTGAAGGCGAACACGGTGTAGGGACCGTCATCGGCCAGGACGTCGGCGTACCTCGTCGCCTCCAGCGCGCGCGCGAACGTGGAGAAGCTGCCGTCCGCCTTGACCTGGTCGACGAGGTTGCGGCTCCCCGCGCGATCGGCCGCCAGCGCCGCCATCGGCGCCAGCACAAGAAGCGTCATCACCAAGACGCGGAAGACCCTCATCCGGCACCTACGTGGCCTGCACTGCCCGGCGCTTCTGTAGCAGCCGTGGAAGCGCCGGTCATGACGGTTCCGTGGCAACCCATGGTCGCTGGCGGCGGCGTGAACCACTTTCCCCGGGCAACCAACACTGGGGTCAGCATGCAGAGTTTACGAGACGGCGCCCGCGCCGTCGTGTTTGGCGCGAGCGGGGGCCTCGGCGGTGCCTTCGTCCGCGCGCTCGCGGCAGAAGAGCGCATCGCCGTCGTCGACGCCTTCGCCCGGTCGGCGATGGCGAGCACCGGCAAGATCCGAGCCCACGAGCTCGACCTCCTCGATGCGGAGGCCGTGGCGGCGGCCGCGCACAAGATCGGCGCCGAGGGGCCGCTTGACCTCGTGCTGGTCGCCACCGGCTTGCTCCACGACGAAGCCGCCGGCATCGCCCCCGAGAAGTCGTGGCGCCAACTGGACGCGGAACGACTGCTTGCCTCGTTTCGCGTCAACGCCGTCGGCCCGGCGCTCGTCGCCAAGCACTTCCTGCCGATGCTGGCTCGTGACCGGAAGGCGATCTTCGCCGCTTTGTCAGCGCGGGTCGGGTCGATCGAGGATAATCGCGTCGGCGGCTGGTATGCCTACCGGTCGTCCAAGGCCGCTCTGAACCAGCTGCTGCGCACCGCCTCGGTGGAGCTCGCACGCCGCTGGCCCAAGGCGGTCTGCGTGGGTCTGCATCCGGGCACGGTGGACACACGCCTCTCCGCCCCCTTCCAGGGAAACGTGCCCGCTGGCAAGCTCTTCGCGGCGGATGACGCGGCCGAGCGCCTGCTCGCCGTGCTGGACGGTCTGGGGCCGCGTGACAGCGGCGGCCTCTATGCGTGGGACGGTGAGCGTGTCCCGTTTTGAGGGGGCGAGCGATGGCGCCGCCGGTCTTCTACGACGACGTGCAGGCGGGGCACGACCCGAGCTTCTACTTGGTCCGTGGGCGGGTGGTGAGCTCGCCGGAGCGCGCCGACCGCGGCGCGGTGCTGCTCGCCGCGGCCACGGCCGCGGGCTTGGAGCGCCGGTCGGCTACGCCAGCAGGCGGGGCGGAGCTGTTGCGGGTGCACACCACCGGCTATCTCGACTTTCTCGCGACCGCATGGGCCGAGTGGCAGGCGGTGGGCGGCGGCGAGGAGGTCATCGCCAACGCGTTCGCGGCGCGTGCCCACGTCGGGCGGCCCACGGGAATTGTTGGCCGCGCCGGGTTGCACATGGGCGACACGTCCTGCCCACTCGGCCGCCGCAGTTTCGAGGCTGCCCAGGCCGCCGCCGGCACGGCGCTCGCCGCCGCTCGCGCGGTGCTGCAGGGCGAGGCTAGCGCCTACGCGCTTGCGCGTCCGCCCGGTCACCACGCCTTTCCCGATATGGCCGCCGGCTTCTGCTTTTTGAACAACACCGCGCTCGCCGCCAGCGAGGTCCTCGCCGCGGGGGCACGACCCGCGATCCTCGACATCGACGTCCACCACGGCAACGGCACCCAGGCGGTGTTCTACGATCGCGCCGACGCGCTGCACGTCTCCGTCCATGCCGACCCCGCGGGCTTCTATCCTTGGTACTGGGGCTACGCCGACGAGCGCGGTGCTGGTCCTGGTGAAGGCTGGACGCTGAACCTGCCGCTGCCGCTGCGTAGCGGCGACGAGGCGGTTCTGGACGCCATCGATTCAGGGCTTGCCGTCATCGCCGAGCGTGGTGCCGATGTCCTGGTGGTGGCGCTGGGTCTCGATATTCACGAGGCGGACCCGCTCGCCGGCTTTCGTGTCACGACCGACGGGTTCGCCCGGATCGGCGCGCGCATCGCGCGCCTGCGGCGGCCGACCATCATCGTCCAGGAAGGCGGCTACCCGTCGCCGCACCTGGGCCGCAACCTCGAGCATTTCCTAGGCGGGCTGCTCGGCGCCTAGTCAGGTCAGGCTGGTCCGGATCATGTTGAGCCCGAGGAGCAGGAGCGCCACCAGCAGGACGGTTCGAAACCGCTGCTCGGACAGGCGGCGACGGATACGACGGCCGATCTCCATACCGGCCAGCGCCGGCAGGACGGCGAAGGCGGAAAGCAGAAGCCGCTCGCCGTCGAGCAGGGCGTTGACCGCGAGCCCTGCGCCGAGCGTGAGGCTCAGGGTCAAGAACACCATGCCGAGCGCCTGGACCAGCATCTCGCGGTGCAACCGCAACGCCTGCAGATAGACGACGCCCGGCAGCGTGAACGAGCCGACCATGCCCGCCATCAGGCCCGCGAAGAAGCCGGTCACGGGAGCCAGGATCGGCTCGAAGCGGCCGGGCGATGGGATCGGTCGGGTGAGGAGCGCGTAGGCCGCGTAGCTCGCCAACACCGTACCGAGGACCACGACGAGGATGTCGCCGTCGGCGCTCGCCAGGATGCGGGTGCCCACGAGCGTGCCAACCACGGCGGTGAGGAGCAGCGGCCAGAGGCGCTTCAGCAGCGCCCACGCATGTCCGCCGGCGAGGGCCTGCCAGACATTGGTAATGAGCGCCGGCAGCACCGTCAGGGCGACGGCAAGGCTCAGCTCGAGGGTCGGAACAAGGATGGCGACCGTGACGGTCGGCAAGCCAAGCCCGACGACGCCTTTGACAAACCCAGCAAAGACATAGGCGAGCGCGACGAGCGCGATCGTCGTCGCTTCGCCCATAGCCTCAACGACGCGCCGTCAGCGACGCGTCGTGCACCGTCAGAGCAATTGAGCTTGGGGCGGTCAGCCCTGCACCTGAATGTTGGCCGCGGCCATCTTGCCGCCACGGCCCTTAATCAGGTCGTAGGAGACCTTCTGCCCTTCGCTGAGGCCGTCGAGGCCCGAACTCTGGACTTCGGTGATGTGGACGAAGGCATCCTTGCCACCGTCGTCCGGGCTGATGAAGCCGTAACCCTTGGTCGTGTCGAACCACTTCACGGTTCCGGTAGGCATAAGGCGAAGTCCTGCTTCCGAAACGGCTTCCGACCGGCCCTCCGATCGGCTGGAACGGTGGTCGGCGCCCCTGGAAACCAACCCAACCGGCAGACTGACCCCGTGCGTCGCCACACGCGCGCATAGTATCCGTCGACGGACGATGCCCCGCAAGACACCATTAGCGTCGAACGGATGGACCATCGGCCATTCGCCGCCACCCCAACGGGATTACTCATGCGATACCTTCGCGTCTGCGTCGCCGCGCTGCTGGGCGCCCTCATCGCGTCGTCCGAGGTCGGCGCGTTGCCGCCTCCGGCCGCGGCCGAACCTGAGCCCGTGCGCTTTCCATCGGCAAGTCCGTTCACCTTGGCTGAAGCGGCCGAGGATCCGGAGCGAGCCGTGGGTGTCGGCTTGTTGTTTCGGCCGCCTACCCCGGCGGCGGGGCCGACGCCGGCGGTGGTGCTTCTGCACGGCGCCGGCGGGGTAAGCCGCGCGCGCGAGTTGACCTACGCCCGTCAATTCGCCGCCAAGGGTTGGACGGCGCTCGTCGTCGACGTCTTCGGCGCGCGCGTCGCGCCCGGCACCGGCTTCACGGACCGGCTCCTCAACGTCACCGAGGCGATGTTCCTGGCCGACGCTTACAGTGCGTTGCGGTATCTGGGCGACAAGCCCGAGGTCGACCCTGCGCGCGTCGCCCTGGTCGGCTTTTCCTATGGCGGGATGGTCGCGACCTTCGCGTTGCATGCCCAGGTCCAAGCGGCCTATGCCGGGCCGAACGAGCGCTTCCGAGCGCACGCGGCCTTCTACGCCCCGTGCATCGCCCGCTTCGAGGACGTCAGCACCACCGGTGCGCCCTTCTTGATGCTCTACGGAACGGACGACGCCATTGTCGATCCGGCGCGCTGCGATGCCGTCCTCGACGACGTCACCACTGGCGGCAGTCGCGTAGCGCTAGAGGTCTACGAAGGCGCCGCGCACCGCTGGGACAGCGGCCCCCGCGATTGGCAGGCGCCACGCGGCCTCGCCGGCTGCCGCTTCAGGGTCGCGGCGGACGGCCGGGTGCGCGATGAGCGCACGCTGCTGACCCTCGATGGTTACGTTGCGCGGACCTTGGCGCTCGCTTGGTGCGCCGACGACGACGGCTATCGGATCCGCGGCGACGCGGCGGTGCGAGCGCAGTCCGACGCAGCCCTCGAGCAATTCCTCGAGAACGCCTTCGATGGCCCGGCACCATGGGCGGGCTGAGCCTTCGCCAGGGCGGGGACGGATACGACCGCTGCAGCTGGTGCGGCGACGATCCGCTCTACGTGCGCTACCACGACGAGGAATGGGCTGTGCCCCAGGCGGACGATGTTCGTCTGTTCGAGAAGCTCTGCCTCGAAGGCTTCCAGGCCGGCCTGTCGTGGCTGACGATCCTGCGCAAGCGCGCGCGGTTTCGCGAGGTCTTCGCAGGCTTCGATCCGGCGCGGCTCGCCGCCTTCGACCGCAACGACGTCGCGCGGCTGCTCGCCGATCCGGGCATCGTGCGCCACCGCGGCAAGATCGAAGCGGTGATTCACAACGCGTCGCGGGCCATAGCGTTGCAGGATGAGGCCGGGTCCATCGCGGCGTTCGTCTGGTCGTTCGAGCCGGCGGCGGGGGAGCGACCGGAGCGCTTCGACGCGACGACCCTCGGGGCTCTGACCACCTCCCCGGCGGCTTCGGCGCTGAGCAAGGCGCTTCGGGCGCGCGGCTGGCGCTTTATCGGGCCGACGACCGCCTACGCGTTCATGCAGGCGACGGGGCTGGTCAACGACCATCTGGAGGGGTGTCACCGTCGAGCGCCGTTGCTCGAGGCGCGCGCTCGCTTCGCGCCGCCGACCTCGTGAGTTGCGACGGCATGCGGCGGGTGCTGACGGCGCCCTGATCGAAGAGGCCCGCTTGATCGCCCCAGCTGTCCCAGCCCGGCCGGCTGGTGCGCGCGAACATCTCCAGATAGGGACCGGCGACGAGCGCCTCGATCCGTGCACGGACTTCTTCGGGCTTGCGGCTGTGCTCGCGCCTCGGTGTCACGACCAGCTTGCGAACGGCGGACGAGAGGCGCTTCGGCTTGCCTCGGGTGCCGAGCAGGCAGGGTTCCGGATTGGCGCGCGTCCAGAAGCCGAGGCCGGTGAACATGTCGCGCTCGGTGAAAGCCGGTCCGGCCGCGCTCTTGTTGAGCTTCGCCCAGTAGAAGCCGACCGTCTTGTATGTGAATCCCCAGGCGGCCATCACATCGAGGGCCTGCGGGAGGAAGGGGTCGGTCGCCCACAGCAGCAGCACGGCGTCGGCGGCCGCCCAGTCCGCCACGGGCAAGGCCTTGATGCCGGCGAGATCGAGCGTGTCGTAGTGGGCGTCGGCGCTGCGCCCGCGCCCCTTGGCCGAAAAGGTGCGGAAGTGCCAGGGCGGGTCTGCGTAGATGAGCCGGTAGGAGCCGGCCAAGGGCGGGGTTTGCAACGGGGCGTCTCCGATACGAGCTGCTAGCGCAGCACGCGGGACGGTCGCGGTCAATGTGGGCGCGAGAGGATGCGAGAGCCCTGTTACTCGGCGGCGGCGCTTCAGTCCGCAACCTGGTCGGCCACCCGCTTGGTCGGAGCCGTTGGCGGGAGGCTCGGCGAGCGGCGGGGCGGCGTCCGCGCGGCGGCGAACGCGAACGGCGCCTGGGCGCCCGGGAACAGCCGGTTGAGGGAGTCCGTGACGCCCAGGCGTGCGGCATTCGCCAGGCGCCGTGTCCGCTGGTAGGTGGCGAGTGTTTGCGCGCTCGCGAACGTCGCCGGCGACGCGCGCCAGAGCGTCAGCAGCTCGTGCACGTCGCCGATCGCGAGGTTCGCCCCCTGCGCGGGGACCGGGTGGCCGCCGTGGGCGGCGTCGCCGACCAGGACCAACCGTGGCGCGACGTAGCGGTCCGCGTGTGCGAGGCTCAAGCGCTGTGGGACGACCTCACTGACGATGGTCGGGGCGCACGCGTCGCCGCGTCCAATCGCCTGAGCGACGGCGGCGCTGCCCAGCTTGGTCTCGCCGCCGCAGGTCGCGTGGCGGCTGGTCGATTCGCAGATCCAGGTGATCGCAAACCGCCGCGGCGCGACCGGAAGGACTGACACAAGTGAGCCCGGTCCGAGGCGCTCGACCGCGGTGTCGGCCTCCATACGGGTGTCGTCGACGAGGAATGCCAGCGCGGTTTGGGGGTAGTCGGTGCGACGCGCGGTCAGGCCGGCGCATTCGCGCAGCACCGAGCGGCGGCCGTCGGCACCGACCACCAGATGCGCGCGGAGCATCCGTCCGTCGGCGAGCCGCACGAGACGCGTCTCATTCGCGTCAATCACGCTTCTCAGGCCGGCGGTCTCGAACCAGGCAAGGCCCGCCGTTTCGCGCGCGCGTTTCTCGAACCGATCGCGCAGGGCGCGGTACGGCAGCGTGCTAAGGAGGCCGCCGCGGGCGCCGTGAACCTGACGATAAAGGAACTGCCGGGCGGTTTCGGTGTCCTCGACGCGGACGGCACCAACAGGCCACGCCCATCGCTCGATTTCGGACCAGAAGCCGAGATCGGTCAGCCGGTCACGCGCGCTGCCGACAATTGCCACCACAGCATCTGACGCGCCCGACGTTGGCGGCGCCACCATCGCGGTTGAGAAGCCGAGCTCGACGCTGCCGATAGCGACAGCACAAGCCGCCAGGCCACGTCCCACGACGACGACGTCGAATAGATCGTTGCCCATGCGGGTCCCAGCAAAGCCAGGCCCCGAGAGTCCATCAGCTCATACTTTGGGTCAATAGCTCCGCGTCGGCCGGGTCCGCGGCACGACGAAGCAGGGCAGATTTCAGCTTCTGCAGCGCCCGATGCTCGATCTGCCGGACTCGCTCCTTGCTGATCCCGAGCACCCGTCCGAGATCCTCGAGCGTGCAGCTCTCCTCGGTCAGCCGCCGTTCGCGGATGATGATTTGCTCGCGTTCGGTCAGCTCGGCAATGCTCTCCGCGAGCCATTTCGCCACGCGTCGACGGTCCAACCGATCGCCGACGGAGCTCTCAGGCGATGGCCGCTCGTCAGCGAGGAAGTCCTGCCACTGATCCTCGCCATCGACGCTGATCGTCGCGTTGAGGCTCTGATCGGCAGCGGCGAGGCGCATTTCCATCGCCTCGACGTCGCCGACATTGACGCGAAGCTGGTCGGCTACGAACGCCCGATCTTCGACGTCCATGTAGGACTTGGTACCGTCCTCCAACTTGGCTCGAAGCCGCCGGAGGTTGAAGAACAGCGCCTTCTGCGCGGCGGTCGTTCCCGTCCGTACGATCGACCAATTGCGCAGAATGTAGTCCTGCATGGCCGACCGAATCCACCAGGCAGCATAGGTCGAGAAGCGGACCTCCCGCTCGGGCTCGAAGCGGGCCGCGGCCTGCATCAAGCCGACAATGCCCTCCTGGATCAGATCACCAGGCGCCAAGCCGTAGTGTTTGAAGCGCGAAGCGGTCGAAACGACGAGCCGGGTGTAGGACGCGATCAGCTCGTGCAGCGCGTCCTCGTCGCCGCCATCGCGCCAGCGCCTGGCGAGCGCCAGCTCATGCTCGCGAGTGAGGATCGGCGCGCTCATCACGTCGCGGATGAACTTACGGTTCGCGCGCTGCGTGTCGGGAGTAGCCAAGTGGCTCATGCCGTTCATCCACCAAGGTGTCCATTGACCTTTACGCGGTCGGCAACGCTCCGGATCACTGGCCGGGCAGCGTCGCGTCGAGCCACGCGTCGACGCCTTCGGGCTGTTCCCAGCGGACCGTGATCGGCAAGACTTCGATCCCGTATCTTTCGTTTTGCGGAATTCGAGCAAAATCCTTGCTGGTCGTCAGTAGGTTTGCGTTGTGCCGTCTTGCTTGACGTCTCAAATATGCCAAATCTCTTTGATGAAAAACGTGGTGATCTGCGAAATAAATTTTCGAGATTAAGTCTACGCCAACAGCGCGGGCACTTGCAAAAAACTTCTCAGGGCGGCCGATGCCGGCGAAGGCTACAGCGCGATAGCCCTGCAGCGACCACGCCTCGGGTGCCGGTACGAGCGTACAAGCCCAGCGCGGAAGCGCGGAGTCAATCGACGAGCCGGCGTCGGTGGCGCCGACCTCGACGATCACGTCCGCGCGAGAGAGGGCGCGGCGGACCGGCTCGCGCAAGGGGCCGGCAGGAACAACCCGACCATTGCCGAGCCCGGTGGCGCCGTCGACGATCAGCAGCGACGCGCGCTTGCGCAGGCGCGGATACTGCAAGCCGTCGTCGAGGACGGCGCAGGTGGCGCCGGCCGCGGCCGCGGCGCGCGCGCCGCCGAGGCGGTCGCGCCCCGCCCAGGTGGGCGCGGTGGCGGCGAGCAGCAGCGCCTCGTCGCCGACGTCATTGGCGTTGTGGCGGTCCGGGTCGACCCGGACCGAGCCGCGGACGCTTCCCCCGTGGCCGCGGCACAGCGCGTGCGCCGCGATTCCGCGGCTGGTAAGTCGCTGAAGCAGATCGATCGTGATCGGCGTCTTGCCCGTGCCGCCGACGGTCGCGTTGCCGACGCAGATCACGGGGATTGGCGCCTCACCCGAACCAGCCAGCTGCCAGCGCAGCCAGCCGAGGCCGGCATAGACGGCGGCGGCAGGCGTCAGCAGGCGCGCCCGCCAGTCGTCGTGCTCCCAGAAGGCCGGTGCCTTCATCGCGATCCGAGGGAGCCGCGAATAGCGGCGACCGTGGTCAGGACCGCAGCGTCACCGGCGCTCGCGACGGCCGCCTCGGCCGCTCGGCCCGCCGCCACGCGCTGCGGCTCGTCGGCGAGCCAAGCGGAGAGGCTGCGCGCAAGCGTAGCGCGCGACACCTGCTGCGCGCCGCCGGCGGTGACGAGCATCGCCGTCGCCTCGGCAAAGTTCTGCACGTGGGGGCCGATCAGCACCGGACAGCCCAGGCGCGCCGGCTCCAGGGGATTCTGCCCGCCATGCGGAACCAAGGAGCCGCCGACGAAGGCGCACCCGGCGAGCCGGTAGAAGAGGCCCAGCTCGCCGAACCGGTCGACAAGGAGCAGTCCCGTGTTCGGCGTCGGCAGGGTGATGGCGCTGCGCAGCGCCAGATCGGAGCGACCGAGGTCCGCGGCTAGGCGCTCCGCCCGTGCTGGGTGGCGCGGGACGATGACGGTCAACAGGTCAGGAAAACGGGCTCTGACCGTCCGGTCGACCTCTTCGATCCAATCTTCCTCCGGTGCGTGTGTGCTGGCGGCGACCCAGACGGGGCGACGACCGACGGCGTCGCGGAGCGCGCTGAGGTCCGCCGCGGGCGCCGGCAGGGGCGACGCGGCGAGCTTCAGATTGCCGGGAGTCTCTACTGCCGCAGCTCCTAGGTTGCGGAGCCGCTCGCCGTCGCCGCCGCTCTGCGCGAGGACGCGGTCGAAGCGGCCGAGCAGCCAAGCCGCGACGGGCCGAAAACGGCCCCAGCGTCGTGCGCTTCGAGCCGAGAGACGCGCGTTGACCAGGAGCCGTGGCGCCGGGCTCCGCGCCAGCAGGAGCGGCCATAGCTCCTGCTCGACCACGACCGTGGCGTCGGGGCGCCAATGGTCGAGAAAACGCCTCAGCGCTGGTTCCGTGTCGAGCGGCGCGTAGGCGTGCACAGCGCGCTGAGGCAGACGTTCCGTCAGGATATCCGCGCTGCTTCGAGTGACCGTCGTGACCAAGACGGTGGGTCGTGGCGGTTCACGCACCAGCCGATCGATGACCGGCAGCATCGAAAGGCTCTCGCCGATGCTTGCCGCGTGGATCCAGACGACGGGCCCCGCCGGCCGCGGCTTGGACGCGCGACCGAGCTTCTCGTCGACGCGATCGGGGTCCTCCTTGCCGCGCTGTCGGCGGCGCCGCAGATGCCACGCCAGCGCGGGCTGCAGCGCCCGGCCCACGGCCGCATAGACGGGGAGCCAAGCCGGCACCGCCCGCTCAGCGCCGGCCTAACTCGCCGAGGACCCGAATGGCGACCGCGACCATCGGCAGATCGACGATCGGCGCGGCCTCGATCTCGGCGAACAACCGCTCTTGGCGCCTCAGCGGCTGCTCCTGGCTCTCGATCCACGTTTGCACCCGGGTCTCGGTCGGCCCCTCGCGTCGGAGCACGATCAACGACAGGCGGCGGAGCTCACGATAGACGTCGTCGAAGAGCGCGGCGGCGGCGAGCCGGTCCCAGCGGCTGCGGATCGATACCCCTTCCAACCACCGGCGTACGCGGGCGAGATCGAGCGCACCGTCGAGCGCGAAGTAGGTGGCCGCCGCTTCCTCGATCGGCGCCGACGCTTCGGCCGCGACCTCGACGATATCGCAGGCGGCCATGCAGTAGGGCAGGGCCGCGAGCCGCGCGGCTAGTTCGTCGGTGAGGCCGGCTTCGACACACCCGCTGATGTCGCGTCGCAGTTGGTCGGCGGCATCGCCGGTGATGCTGGCCGGCAGCGCGGTGACAACCGCGTCGATCCCGGGGCGAAACCGCTCGACCGCCTCGCCGATCGCCAAGTCCGGCGGCAGGTGCGCGAGGAACCACGCCGTACCCTCGACGGTGACGCGGCGCACGCGCTGGAGGAAGTCGATCTGACGCTCCGCGGGACAGCGGTCGAGATCTTCGATCGCCGTGGCCAGCGGAACGAGGCCGAACGCGTCGCGAGCGATGACGTAGGCGCGGGCGATGTCGGCGACCTCGCGGCCGGTGCTCTCGACCAGCTCGCTGACGAAGACGTCGAGGCCGCGGTTGACCAGCGAGTTCGTCAGCCAGGTGGCGACGATCTCGCGCCTGAGACGGTGATCGGCGATGGCCTCCGGAAAGCGCCGCCGGAGCAGTCGCGGGAAGTACTTGGCGAGATCCGTGGCGAGATGTGGATCGTCGACGACGCTTGCATCCACCAACTCTTGGTAGAGAGCGTTCTTGGTGTGCGCGAGGAGCACCGAACGCTCGGGCCGGGTCAGGCCCAGCCCCTCCTTGCGCCGCTCGCTCAGCTCGTCGTCCGTCGGCAGCAAGGCCAGGTCGCGCTGCAGCGCGTTGTCGGCCTCCAGCCGGTACATCAGCGACCGTTGCGCGTCGACGTAGTCGAGCGGCATCGCCGCGCCGACCGAGAGCGCGAGATTCTGCAGCACGTTGTCGCGAATGCAGAGCGCGGCGACCTCGTCGGTCATCTCGGAAAGCAACGCGTCGCGCTGCTTGATCGTCAAGTCCCCGGCGTTGACGATTTGGCCCAGCAGGATCTTGATGTTGACCTCGTGGTCTGAGCAGTCGACGCCCGCGGAGTTGTCGATGGCGTCGGTGTTGATGCGGCCGCCGAGCGCTGCGAACTCGATGCGCGCGCGTTGCGTCAGGCCGAGATTGCCACCTTCGCCGACGACCCGGCAGCGCAGCTCGGAGGCGTCGACACGGACCGCGTCGTTCGCTCGGTCCTCCGCCTCCGCCTGCCGTTCGCTCGAAGCCTTGACGTAGGTGCCGATGCCGCCGTTCCAGAGCAGGTCGACGGGAGCCAGGAGAATCGCGCGG
>CAYUKE010000043.1:0-14168 GCA_964445185.1 uncultured Geminicoccaceae bacterium | reverse complement strand
GTTGCGGAGCGGTGCATCCCTCAAGGTAGCTCACATACGCCCCATCGTCGGCGATGATCAGCGTCCGCTCGAACTGCCCGGTCTCCGCCGCATTAATACGAAAGTAGGTGCTCAACTCCATCGGACAGCGGACACCCTTCGGCACGTAGACGAAGCTACCATCAGTGAAAACCGCCGAGTTTAAAGCCGCGAAGTAGTTGTCGCCTTGCGGGACCACGGTTCCCAGATACTTCCGCACTAGTTCTGGATATTCATGCACCGCTTCGGAAATTGAACAAAAAACGATACCAAGTTCTTTCAGTTTAGACTTGAACGTCGTCGCTACCGAGACGCTGTCGAAGACGTAATCGACAGCCACCCCGGCGAGCAGCTTCTGCTCTTCGATCGGGATACCGAGCTTCTCGTAGGTTCGGCGGATTTCCGGGTCGATCTCGTCCAGCGACTTCGGTGCTTCCGCTTGTTTCGGCGCGGCATAATAGCTAATGGCCTGGAGATCGATCAGCCCGACGTGTGGTTTTTGCCAATCGGGCTGTTCCATCGACTGGAACCGACAAAAGGCATCCAACCGCCATTCGGTGAGCCAGTCAGGTTCACTTTTCTTGGCGCTGATGAAGCGTATGATCCCCTCGTCGAGACCCTTCGGCGCGTACTCCGCTTCGATGTCGGTGTAGAAGCCATATTTGTAGCCGTGGCCGGCGTGTTCCTGAATGGTCTCGAGTGCGGTCGCCATTCGTTCAGTCCCCTGCCAGATTGGTTGCCGCGGAGAACGGCCGAGCCATCATCATACCGCCATCGCCGAGGCGCCAACCCTGCGCCATCTCGGCCAGCGAGATCCCATCCAGGGCATCACGCATCGCGGCGTTGATCCGGTGCCAGTTTGAGCGCGCCGGGCAGATCGCCTCGATCCCGCACTCGCCACCTTCGGTATCGATGCAGGCGGTCAACGCGATCGGGCCGTCGAGGGCCTCGATGATCTCTGCGACGGTGACAAAGGCCGCCTGACGCGCGAGACGATAGCCGCCCCTGGCACCGCGCTGCGACACGAGAAGCCCGCTTCGCGTCAGCGCCTTGAGGATCTTCCCGGCCATCGGCTGGGCGATACGCGTCCGCTCGGCCAACTCCGGCGTCGCCATCGAACGCGCATTGCGCGCTAGCTCAGTCATCAAAACGATGCCGTAGTCGGCTACGCGAGAGAGCCTGATCACCTGCCGCTCCAAAACGGACCGAGCTAGTTCGCTTTCTGCCTCTCGATATGCGGCGTAGGCGGCGCTCGTCAAGCCATGCCAGCCTGAACAGCGCGCTTTCGTCGATGGTTGTCGTCAAGATTAGAACGATACCAGAGCTGGCGACGTGCGCCGTCGCTGCGTCGTCGGCGACCAAGGCACCCTTGACCCGCCGCGCCGCGCATCCCCATTAGAACGAGCCGACGACGAGAATGAATGGAACGGACACAAGCCCCATGGCCGCCGTCAGCCCAGCCCCAACCCTGACGGTCACGGATCGCCTCACCGCGCCGGTCCGGCGTCTGCTGAATAGCCAAAGTGCCAGCGGCATCGTTCTCATCCTCTGCGCCCTGCTCGCGTTCATCTGGGCAAACTCGCCTTGGGCCGACGCCTATTTCGCCATGATGCACCTGGAGACGGCGGTCGTTTTCGGCCCCTTCCATCTGGAGCTGCATCTCGTTCATTTCGTGAACGACGCTTTGATGGCCATCTTCTTCTTCGTCGTCGGGCTCGAGATCAAACGCGAATTCCTGGTCGGCGAACTTGCCGGCATCCGCCGCGCCGCCCTACCGATCGCGGGCGCCCTCGGTGGCATGGTCGTGCCGGCACTCATCTACGTGGCGTTTAACCTCGGCGAGCCGACGATCCGCGGCTGGGGCATCCCGATGGCGACCGACATCGCCTTTGCGGTCGGCGTCCTCGCCTTGATGGGCAACCGAGTCCCGCTGGGCCTCAAGGTCTTCCTGCTCGCGCTCGCCATCGTCGACGATCTCGGCGCCGTCCTTGTCATCGCGCTCTTCTACACGGCGGATCTGCACACCGACGCGCTCTTGATGTCGCTCGCCTTTTGGGTTTTCGCTGTACTCTACGGCCGGTTCGGCCATGCGCGGGCAGGCGTGTTCCTCGTCGTCGGCTGCTGCTGCTGGTACTTCATGCACGAGAGCGGCGTGCACGCGACCATCGCCGGTGTCCTGATGGCGCTCGCCGTGCCTTTGGGCGGCAAGCTCGCGCAGTCCGACCTCGAGGCCGAGGTCCGCGAGATGATGCTGCCCTCGACCGGCAACGTCGACGTCAAGGTGGAGCGCATCAGCTATCTCGCGGATCGCGTACAGAGCCCGCTCATGCGCTTCGAGCACGCGCTTAGCCCCTGGGTCGCCTTCGCCATCATGCCGGTGTTCGCCATCTTCAACGCCGGGGTCGCCCTCGGCGGTGGCGGACACGGTGCCGATGCCGCCCACCACGCGGCGGAGGCGACCCTTCTCGGGTTGCCGACGATCGGTGCCTTCTTCGGCCTGCTGATCGGCAAGCCCATCGGGATCGCGGTGTTCAGCTGGGTCACCATCGCTTCGGGCTTCGCAGCGTTCCCGCGCGGCGCCAACTGGATGGGAATCGTCGGCATCGGCTGCTTAGGCGGCATCGGTTTCACGATGGCGCTGTTCGTCGCCAATCTCGCGTTCGGCACCTCGATCGAGCTCGATCAGGCCAAGATCGGCGTGCTATGCGCCTCCGTCGTGTCCGCCGTGCTCGGTTTCGTTCTTTTGGCACGGGCGTTCCCGATTGCGAGCGAGGCGGAACCGGCGCGCGCCTGACACCGATCGCGCCTACCCGGAGGTACGCTTGGAAGCTCGCGACCCAAGCTTCTTGCCCGTCGCTGGCAACGTGGTGCCGCGGTTCGCGGGCGTCGCCACCTTCATGCGCTTGCCCCACCGGACGCTCGCCGAGTGCGCTGACGTCGATGTCGGCCTCATCGGCGTGCCCTTCGACAGCGCGACGACCAACCGCCCCGGCGCCCGCCACGGCCCGCGCCAGCTGCGCGACCTGTCGACGATGATACGATTGGTGAACCAGGCGACGCGGATCGCGCCCTTCCACACCTCACGCTGTGCCGACCTTGGCGACGTCGCCGTCAACCCGCTGAGCATCGAGGACACCGTCGCACGCATCGCCGCGCACTACGGCGAGGTCCGAACGGCGGGCGTGGTTCCCCTGTCGGCCGGCGGCGACCACCTCGTGTCCTGGCCCATCCTCCGCGGCCTTGTCGGCACCGGCGCGCCCGTCGGCATGATCCACTTCGATGCGCACTCGGACCTCTACGATCGCTATTTCGGCGGCTTCGACAGCCACGGCACGCCCTTCCGTCGGGCCATCGAAGAAGGCCTCTTGGACCCGAAGCGGGTGGTGCAGATCGGATTGCGTGGCACGTCGATCGACATGAGCGACGTTGCCTACGGCGAAGCGCAAGGCGTGCGGATGATCTCGATCGACGAGGTCCGCGACCGGGGCATCGATGCCGTGATCGAGGAGGCCCGACTCGTCGCGGGCACCGGGCCGACGTATGTCAGCTTCGATATCGACGCGATCGACCCTAGCCAGGCGCCCGGAACCGGCACGCCCGAGGTCGGCGGGCTGTTCGTTCACGAGGCGCAACGAATGATCCGCCGGCTGCAAGGCCTCGACATCATCGGCGCCGATCTGGTCGAGGTGAGCCCACCGTTCGATCCGACCACCAACACCGCCTGGGTCGGCGTCAACCTGATGTTCGAACTCCTCTGCGTCCTCGCCGACCGCGTCCGGCACCGGCTTGACGGCTGAGGGATCAACGCCGAGGCGAGCGATGCACACCGAGGACGTCAGCCCACGTTTTCGAGACATCGACCTCTGGCCGCCGGGCGAGCTGGTCGCGTCGATCCTCGCCCAGCAACTCGCCGCCGTCGCCGTGGTCCAGGCAGCAACCCCGGCGATCACCGCGGCGGCCGAGGCGGCGGTGGCGGCGCTCGATGGGGGGACAGGCCGTCTCGTTCAGATCGGTGCCGGCACCTCCGGCCGGCTCGCCGTCCAAGACGCGGCCGAGCTCGGCCCGACCTTCGGTTGGCCTGCCGAGCGTCGGCTGACCCTGATCGCCGGTGGCGAACGCGCACTCACCGAAGCGGTCGAGGGGGCGGAGGACGAAGCCAAGGCCATCGCCGACGCGCTCGTGACGCACGCGATCGGCAAGGGCGATGTCGTGGTCGCCGTCGCGGCCAGCGGGCGGACACCGTTCGCGGTTGCTGCCATTGAGGGCGGCCGAGGAAGAGGCGCCGTCACCATCGCCATCGCCAACAACGCGCCTTGCCCGCTGCTCGCTGCGGCCGAGCATCCCATCGCGCTCGTAACCGGGCCGGAGGTCGTTGCCGGCTCGACACGGATGGCTGCCGGGACGGCGCAAAGGGCGGCGCTGACCGCGCTCTCGACGACCATCATGGTGGGCCTCGGTCGCACCTGGTCGAACCTCATGGTCGACGTCGCCGCACGCAATGCAAAGCTCGACGACCGGCGGGTTGCGATCGTCCGGCAGATCACGACGGCCGGCGCGGAACAAACCAAGGCGGCGCTTACAGCGGCGGGCGGTGCGTTGAAGCCCGCTGTGCTGATCCTCGGTGGCGATACGCTGGAAGCGGCGCAGGCCCGACTGGACCGACACGGCGGACGGCTGCGGCCGGCGCTCGACGAGCAGCGCCGGACGTGAACGAAAACGTTGAACAGTGGCAGGTGCGCAAGCACGCGGCGATCGACTCGCGCGGCGTCGTTGCCGCCCAACACTGGCTCGCCGCGCGGGCGGGTGCCGCGATCCTCGACCAGGGCGGCAACGCGGTCGATGCGGCGGTGGCGACCGCCTTCGCGCTCGGCGTCGTCGAGCCATGGATGTCGGGTATCGGCGGTGCTGGCTACATGGTCGTGTGGGATCCACGCACGGCGCGCGCCACGGCGTTCGACTTTCAGGGCGTCCTAGCGCGACGGCTGCTGCTCGAGGACTATCCGCTCGATCCGTCGATGGCCGCGAGCCTGATGGGAGCGCCCGGCGTTCGCGACGACCGCAACGCCGAGGGGTATGGCTCCATTCTTGTGCCCGGCGCCGTCGCGGGCCTCGCCCGGGCACTCGAGCGCCTGGGAACGATGGGGCTCGATCGCGTCATGTCACCCAGCCTGCGGCTGTTGCAGCGGGGCCTGCCGGTCGACTGGCATGCGACCTTGATGATCGCACTGGAGGCTAGAAAGCTCGCCCGCGATCCTGGCGCATGCGCATGGTTTCTTCCGGGCGGACACCCGCCGGCGCCGGAACAGTTCCTTGCCAATCCGGCGCTCGAGGCAACCTATCGGGCCATCGCCGACGAGGGTCCGGGCACGGTATACGGCGGCCGCGTAGGTGCGGCGATGGTCGCGGACCTGGCGACCGGCGGCTCTCGCCTGACTCTTGAGGATTTCGCCGACTACGAAGTTCGCGAGGCCGACGCAGTGTCGGCCACCCACCGCGGGCATGTCATCTACACCGCCGGTCCGTCGTCCGGGGGGCCCCGGCTCAACGACGCGCTCGCGCATGTCGCGCAGCACTTGGACGCTGGGCAGGGTGTCGGAAGCCACGCTTGGATCACCTATGCCGAGGCGCTGGATTACGCCTTCGACCGACATCATGCGCGGCTGGGCCAGGCGACGCCCGACCTTGGTTGCACCACCCACGTGTCCGTCGTCGACGCCGAGGGCAGCATGGCCGCCCTCACCTTCACGCTGCTCAACCGTTTCGGCTCAGGCGTGGTGCTGCCGCGCACGGGCGTCTTGATGAACAACTCGGTCGCTTACTTCGATCCCCGCCCCGGTCTGTCGACGTCGCTCAGGGGCGGCCTGCGGATCAACGCGTCGAACATGTGCCCAACCATCGCCGTCGAGAACGATGCGGGCCGGTTCGCGGTCGGCGCCTCGGGGGCCAACCACATCGTCCCCTGCGTGTTCCAGCTCACCGCCTTGATGCTCGACTTCGGGTTGGATCTCGAGACCGCGTTCCACACGCCACGCGTCGACGCCTCGGCCCGCGGCACTGTTCGTGCGGACCCGCGAATGGGCCGCGAGGCCCTCGAAGCGCTCGGCGCGCGCTTCGATCTCGAAGTCGCCCAGACACTCGTCTTCCCCAAGCTCTATGCATGCCCGAGCGGTGTCGCTCGCGATCCGGCGACCGGCAGCTGCTCTGGTATCGCCGACGTCTCCTCACCGGTCGCGGGCGCCGCCACGCCGGCGCCCTTCCCGACCCTTCCAAGCGAACTCGCCAACACGCGTCGCGCTTGAGCCGAGGGCGCTGCGGGTTGCTGCCGGTGCGGCGTCAGGGCGCGATCCGGGACGCCTCGCTCCTCGTATCCGCAGTAAGCCTGCGAACGCTTGGCTCGATAGGCTGTCGCGTGAAGGAAAACCCCGGATGTGCATCATCGCCCGTTTCGCGGCGCGAAAGGCGGGTCGCCGTGGCCTAGTCCTCGGCCTCATTGTTGGCAGCATGCTGGCAGGCGCTCGCCGCCGCAGAATGCGCGTTGGCGCCGGGTGAACCTGGCGACGTTCATCACGGATCGAAGACCCTCAAAGGAGTTCCTGACCATGGACCGCGTGCTCCAATCCCGCCGTGACGTGCTGATGATGATGGGTTCAGCCGCAGGCGCGGCGACTGTCCTGATCGCCCTGGGTGTCGCCATGTATCCGATGATCAACGAGGCCTACGCCAAAGTGGTCGCGCCGTTGCTCGGGACCTCCTGATCGACGCGGCACGAAGAGACACGGGCAGCGACGGACGCGAGCGATGCACGTCGACGCCGAGCGGTCGATCGCGATCGACGGGCTGACTTTCCGGGTTCGAACGGCCGGAGTCGGTCCGCCGCTGCTCTTTCTCCACGGGTTCCCGGACAGCGGTGATCTGTGGCGCCTCCAGGTGCCAGCCGTTGTTGCTGCCGGGTTTCAGGCGATCGTGCCGGATCTCAGAGGCATGGGCGCCACCGATGCCCCCGCCGATGTCTCGGGCTATCGGATGGCACGGTTGGTCGATGACGTCATTGAGATCGTCGACGCCGTCGCCGCCGACGCTGGCCCGGTCGGGCTGGTTGGCCATGATTGGGGCGCTGCGGTCGGCTGGTGCGCGTGCGCCGCGCGCCCGGAGCGCTTTCGTCGCTTCGCAGCACTTTCCGTCGGTCATCCCGAAGCCTACCGCCGGGCCGGACTCCGGCAGAAGCTCAAGGGCTGGTACCTCTTCCTCTTCATCACACCCGGGCTCGCGGAGGCGACGTTGCGTGCACGCGATTTCCGCGGGCTGCGTCGCGCGGCACCCACGCCTGAGGACGGCGAGCGCTGGGCGCAAGACCTGGCACGGCCGGGGAGGCTCACCGCCGCGCTCAGCTGGTATCGCGCCAACGCCACCGGCGTCTTCGGCCCCTCCGTGTCCAGCATCCGCGTGCCCACGCTGGGCATCTACAGCACCCGCGACCCGGCGCTCGCCGAAGACCAAATGGCCAACTCCGGCGGCTACGTCGACGCCTCGTGGCGCTACGCTCGCATTCCTGACGTCGGCCATTGGCTCCAGATCGAGGCGGCCGACGAGGTCAACCCGCTGCTCGTCGACTGGTTCCGTGCGGACACCACCGACCACGAGGCCGATCGCTAATCCGCCGAACGGGGCGGGCTCCGTCACGCGCATGCCACACTTAGGTCGTAAAGCCCCCTCAGCGATCCGGAGGTGGCATGCTGCGCAGTGTCGACGTGTCCGTCGTTTACCCAGGCGGACTGCAAGCCATCAGCGGCATCGACCTCGCGTTCGAGCCGGGCTCCTTCTCCGTCCTGCTGGGCCCCTCGGGCGCCGGCAAATCGACGTTGCTGCGCTGCCTGAACGGCTTGGTGCGGCCGACGCGCGGCGACGTCCAGAACGCTGAGGGATCGATCTTCGCCAGTACGCGCGCACTGCACCGCCAGCGCCAGCAGACGGGGATGATCTTCCAGCAGCACCATCTGATCGGTCGGCAATCCGCGGTCCTGAACGTGCTGCTCGGGCGGATCGGCTATCAGTCGACATGGCGCTCGTTCCTGCCGGCGTCGCACGCGGACCGGATGCTGGCGCTGCGCGCGCTTGAGCGTGTCGGCCTGCTCGACCGAGCGCTCAGCCGGGCGGATCAACTCTCGGGTGGCCAGCAGCAGCGCGTCGGCATCGCCCGGGCGATGGCGCAACAACCTTCCATCCTCCTCGCCGATGAGCCGGTGGCCAGCCTCGACCCCGCGACGGCGGAGCACGTGCTCGCCGATCTGAAGCGGATCTGCCGCGAGGATCGCATCACCGCGATCGTCAGCCTGCACCAAGTCGACCTCGCCCGCCGGTTCGCCGACCGGGTCTTCGGCCTCGCTGGCGGGCGCCTGGTCTTCCAGGGCGGGCCCGACGAGTTGAGCGACCCGGTGCTCGGCGAGATCTATCACGGCGCCGCGCCGTTGCTCGCCGAAGCCGCCTGACCTCAGCCAACCGCCCCAATCAATCCCTGGAAAGGACCACGACGATGCATCGCCGCAGCCTGGTTGTTGCCGCCGGTCTCATCGGCCTCCTCGGCGCCGCTTCTTCCCCCGAGGCCGCCGATCCTGAGACGCTCCGAGTCGCGCTACTGCCCGACGAGAACGCGTCCACGATCATCCAGGAGGCGCAGCCGCTCAAGGCTTACCTCGAGGAGACGCTGGGCAAGGACGTCGAGCTGGTGGTGACCACCGACTACTCGTCGATGATCGAGGCGATGCGCTTCGGTCGGGTCGAGATCGCGTATTTCGGCCCGCTCTCCTACGTGCTGGCGAAGTCGCGCGCGCCCGAGATCGAGCCTTTCGCGGTCGGCGTCGCCAACGGCTCGCCCACATACCAGAGCGTGGTCATCGCCACCGCCCGCGGGCCGGTGAAGGCGATCGAGGACATCGCCGGTCACACGATGGGCTTCGGCGACAACGCCTCGACCTCCAGCCACCTGATCCCACGGGCGATCCTCGCCAAGGCCGGCCTGATCGGCGACGAGGACTACACCTTCGCGCATCTCGGCACGCACGACGCCGTCGCCCGTGCGGTCGAGGCCGGCAATGTCGACGCCGGCGGCCTCAGCAAGGCGATCTACGACCGGCTTGTCGAGCGCGGCACGATCGACGTCGAGCGGATCGAGATCCTCACGCTCAGCGACCCGATCCCGAACTACCCGATGGTGATGCAGGGCGACCTCAGCCCCGAGCTCAAGGCCGACATCCGCGCCGCGTTCCTCGAGATGGACGACCCGGAAATCCTGACCTCGTTCCGGGCCGAGGGCTTCGTCGAAACCGACGATTCGGCCTACGACGTGCTTCGCGAGACGGCGACGCTGCTCGACCTCGACCTCACCCAGATCAACTAAGTAGCGGAGGCGGCGCGTGACGGACGCGACCAGCCGCTACGAGACGATCCTCGCCGCCGACCGGGGCAACCGGCGGCGGCGGGCGATCCTTGTCGCCGCGCTCGCCGCGGTCGTCGTCGCGGCGCTTTGGCTCACCGGCACGTTGGACGCGGCGCGGTTCGTCGACGCGTGGCCCGCCATCGCGCAGCTGTCGAGCGAGATGTTCCCGCCGGACTTCTCGCGCTTCGCGACCTGGCTCGTGCCGCTCGCCGACACGGTAGCCATGTCGATCGCCGGCACCGCGATCGCCGTCGCCTTCTCGCTGCCCCTGGCGCTGCTGGCGGCGCCGAACACGACACCGAACGGCGTCGTCTATCATGCGACGCGCGTCGTGCTGAACCTGCTGCGCTCGATTCCCGAGCTGATCATGGGGATCATCTTCGTCGCCATGGTCGGCTTCGGCGCGTTGCCGGGCGTGCTCGCCCTCGGCCTCCACTCGATCGGCATGGTCGGCAAGTTCTTCGCCGAGAGCATCGAGCATGTCGATCCAAAGCCCATCGAGGCCGCGCGCGCGGCTGGCGCGACGCCCTTGCAGGTCATCTGGCGGGCCGTGCTGCCGCAGGTGCTGCCGCAACTCGCCGACATCACGATCTATCGCTGGGAGTATAACTTCCGCGCCTCGACGGTCCTCGGCGCGGTCGGCGCCGGCGGCATCGGCTTCGAACTCATCGCCGCGCTGCGGGTCCTCGAATACGCGCAGGTCTCGGCCATCCTCATCTGCATCCTGCTCTGCGTGACGATTGTCGACGGCCTCGGCGCACGGCTGCGGACGGCTCTCAAGTAACATGGCCGGGTCGGCCCGCGTCGTCGTGACCAATCGCGTGTTTGCCGACGTGCGCGCGCGTTTGGACGCGCTCGGGCCGGTCGCCGCCAACGACGGGGTTGAGCCGTGGTCCGCAGCCCGTGTCGCCCAGGAGGCGGGCGCGGCCGAGGCGCTGCTCGCCTTCATGACCGATCGCGTCGATGCGGACCTGCTCGACGCCTGCCCGAGGCTGCGCATCGTCGCCTGCGCGCTCAAGGGCTACGACAACATCGACGTCGCCGCCTGCGCGGCGCGTGGCGTCATGGTTTCCATCGTCCCCGACCTTCTGACCGAGCCCACGGCCGAACTGGCCGTGGCGCTGACCCTCGCGCAGACCCGCCCCCTTATCACCGGCGACGCGCGGGTCCGCGCCGGCTTACAGGGCTGGCGCGCGGATCTCTACGGCCGCGGGCTCGACGGCGCCACGGTCGGCATCCTGGGTCTTGGCCGCGTCGGTCTCGCCACCGCCCGACGCCTGGCAGGCTTCGGCTGCAGCCTGGTTGGCTTCGACCTCCGCGAGGTCGACGACGCGTCTCGTCTGGGCATCGCTCAGGGGCAGCTGGAGACGGTGCTGGCGACGAGCGACGTCGTCATTGTCGCCTTGCCGCTGACGGCAGACACGCTGCACCTCGTCGGCAGAGCGCGACTCGCGGCCCTTAGGCCCGGCGCGCACGTGGTCAATGTCGGGCGCGGCTCGGTCGTCGACGAGGCGGCTGTGGCGGCCGCGCTGGAGGCGGGACAGCTCGGCGGCTATGCGGCGGATGTCTTCGAGCTGGAGGATTGGGCGCGAAGCGACCGCCCGCGCGCCATTCCCGAGAGCCTACTGGCGCAACGCGATCGGACCGTCTTCACGCCGCACCTCGGCTCGGCTGTTCGCCAGGTGCGCCACGCCATCGAGATGCGCGCCGTCGACAACATCGAGGCGGTGCTCATCCGCGGCGCCGCGCCCCCGGACGAGATCCGAGCGGCGCCCTGAGCCAGTACTCAGCGGTCGACGATCACCTCGAAGCCACCATAGATCAGGCGCTTGCCGTCGAAGGGCATCGGGTTGGTTTCCGGGGCGAGACGCGGATCGGCCATCGACGCCTGCATACCGGCGTCTCGCGCCTCGCGCGACGGCCAGAGGACCCACGCGAAGACGACCGTCTCGTCGGCGGCCTTCTGCACCGCCATCGGAAAAGACGTCACCTCCCCGTGCGGGACGTCGTCACCCCAGCACTCGACGACCGCGAGCGCACCGTGCTCCTTGAACACCACCGCGGCAGCGTCCGCGTGCTCGCGGTAGCGTTCCTGGTTAGCGGTCGGGACCGCGGCGACGAAACCGTCGACGTAGGTCATAGGCGCCTCACCCCCGTTTTGGCGCGGCCTCAGGCCGGTTGCGTCAAGACCAGCTCGACACGGCGGTTGGCGGCACGGCCGGCATCCGTCGCGTTGTCGGCGCGGGGCTCGGTCTCGCCACGGCCGAGGGTGAAGAGCTGTGGTGCCGGCACGCCGAAGGCGACGAGTTCGTTGCGGACGGCCTCGGCGCGCCGCTCCGACAGCCCCTGATTGAACTCGGGCGAGCCGGTGCTGTCAGTGTGGCCGATGATCGAGACCTGGGTGCCCGGATAGTCGCCGAGAACGCCGGCGATCTTGCTCAGCGTATCGCGCAAGCCCGGCTGGATGGCGGCGCTGCCGGTAGCGAACTGGATATCGCTGTCGAGGGTCAAGAGCAGGACGTCCTGGCGCAGCTGCTGGATCTGGACGTCGTTGCGCGCCTGCTCCTGGGCGAGCTGGGTCTCGAAGTCCTGGCGCTGACGATCCATCGCGTAGCCGACGCCGCCGCCGAGCGCGGCGCCGACGGCAGCACCGATCGCCGTGCCTTCGCTGCGCCGGCCCGAGGCGGCGAGGACGTTGCCGAGAACGCCGCCGATGACCGCACCGGTCGCAGCGCCGGTCGCCGTGCCGCGGCCGGGCGCGCCTGGCTGGTTCGGATCCGCACAAGCCGCGAGGAGGCCGACGACTGCGATAGCCGCCACCGTGCGGCCGGTTCCGACGAGATGCATTCTGAGATTCCTCGACCGAAGGGACGCAAAGCACCGCCCCGATGCGCGCGACTGGTGCATCCGCACCGGCCGCTCGTCAAGCTGGCCCGCCATCGCAAGCCCGTGCGCCGGTCACCCGGGTGCGCGCTCCGCGGCGGGTTGGACGCCGGCAGCAGGCGCCTCGCTCAGCGGAAGTTGCGCCCCTTGGGCATCGCCTCCTCAGCACGTCTCGCCTCCTCGCTCAGCCGCCGTTCGCGCCGAGTCTCGGGAGCGGGTTTCTTGACCGCGTCGGCCCGGGCCGCCGCCTGCTCGAACGTGCGGACCAGCCGCTTGTCGGCCATTGCCTTGCCGGCGCGCTGGTCGTTCGTCGGGCGCTTGACCTCGTCGGCCGGGGTCATCGCCTTGTCGACGGCGGCGTACGCCATGGTGACATCGTCGGTCAGCAGCGCGAGCTTGTCGGTCAGATCGATGAGGCGGTGGGCGACGAGGTGGATGACCTGACCGGTCCGCTGGACTTGGCCCTCGCAGGCGAGAAGGCGCGCCGCCATGACGATCGGGCGATAACGGTCGAGAAGCTTCGGCCAGACGACGAGGTTCACGATCCCGGTCTCGTCCTCGAGCGTCGAGAAGACGACGCCCTTCGCCGAGCCCGGCCGCTGCCTGATGAGGACGAGCCCGGCCGTGCGGAAGGCCTCGCGGTCCCCAGCTTCCCGAATCGCACCGCAGGTCTGCCATCCCTCGCCCGCGAGGAGCGGCCGCAGAACCTCGCAAGGGTGCGCCTTCAACGAGAGGCGCAGCCACGCATAGTCCTCCACGACCTCCTCACCCAACGGCATCGACGGCAACGTAACCTGCGGCTCGGCGATGAGCGGCGGCCGATTCGAGCCTGGTCTTTCTTCGAGTTCCGCATGATCGAAAAGCGGTAATAATTTGTCCTGCAGTGCTTTTACCGCCCAGAGCGCCTGCCGACGGGGGAGGTGCAACGAACCGAAGGCATCGGCCTCGGCGAGGCGTTCCAACGTCGCCACGTCCAGCTCGGCCCGCCGCTGCAGGTCGGCCGGGTCGCGAAACGCACCGGCGCCGCGGGCGTCGACGAGGCGCTGCATAGCCACCTCGCCCAAGCCCTTGACCTGGCGAAAGCCGAGCCTGAGCGCGTGGGTCGGACCTGTCTTCACGGCGCTCCGCGCTTCCAGCGTGTTGTCCCAATAGGAGAGGTTGACGTCGACCGGGCGCACCTCGACGGCGTGCTCGCGGGCATCGCGGACGATCTGCGCCGGACCGTAGAAGCCCATCGGCTGGGCGTTCAAAAGCGCCGCCGCGAAGACGTCCGGATGATGGCACTTGAGCCAGGCCGAGACGTAGACGAGGTGGGCGAAGCTCGCCGCGTGGCTCTCCGGAAAGCCGTAATAACCGAAGCCCTCGATCTGCTGGAAGCAGCGCTCAGCGAAGTCCCGCTCGTAGCCGCGCGCGACCATGCCGTCGACGAGCTTCTTGTGGAACTTCTGCAGCTTGCCGTTCTTTCTAAAGGAAGCCATCGAACGACGCAGCTCGTCGGCCTCGGTCGCGGTGAAGCCGCCCGCGACGATGGCGATCTTCATCGCCTGCTCTTGGAAGATCGGCACGCCCAAGGTCTTGCCGAGCACCTGCTTGAGGTCGTCCGACGGGAAGCTGATCGGCTCCTCGCCGTTGCGGCGGCGCAGATAGGGGTGGACCATGTCGCCCTGGATCGGTCCTGGCCGGACGATCGCGACCTCGATGACCAGATCATAGAAGGTTCGCGGCCTGAGGCGCGGCAACATCTGCATCTGTGCTCGACTCTCGATCTGGAAGACGCCCACCGTGTCGGCGTTCGAGATCATCGCGTAGGTGAGCGGGTCCTCCGGCGAAATCG
>CAYUKE010000042.1:0-14228 GCA_964445185.1 uncultured Geminicoccaceae bacterium | reverse complement strand
GGCCCGCGCATCCAGACGTTCCGCAGCCCTCGCTTGAGGAGGACGGTGGTCACCGTCGCCGTGGTGACAGCGCGGAGGTCAGTTAGCAGATCGGCCATCAGCTGTCCTCTGGGTGCTGCAAGCGGAACGGGGCGACGCGGACGCCGGCGGTCTCGAGCCGGTGGCGCAAGGCCTCGGCCATGGCCAGCGCCGCCGCCCCGTCGCCGTGGACGCACACGGTCTCTGGTCTGACGGGCACCTTGGCTCCGTTGATCGAGGTGAGGGCGCCCTCCTCGAGCATCCGGAGGACGCGGTCGGCCGCGACCGCCGCGTCGTGCAGCACTGCGCCGGGCTTGCCGCGGCTCACCAGGGTGCCGTCGTCGTTGTACGCCCGGTCGGCGTAAATCTCGCGGACCAGCGGCTGGCCGTGGTCAACGGCCGCGCGCTCCAGCGCGGTTGCCGCCATTGCGACGACGACCAGATCGTCGTCGACGGCGGCGACGGCCTCCACAAACTGCGCGGCGGTGCTGCCATCCTCACTCGCCATGTTGGCGAGCGCGCCGTGCAGCTTGACGTGGCTGACCGCGAGCCCGTGGGCCGCGGCGATCGCCTTGAGCGCGCCCACCTGGTAGCGGACGAGGGTGCGCAACTCGTCGGCGTCGACGCCTTGGATGCGGCGCCGGCCGAAGCCCTCCAAGTCGCGAAAACCCGGATGGGCGCCGACGGCGACGCCGTGGCGTTTGGCCTCGCGCACGGTGCGGTCCATCACCACCGGGTCGCCCGCGTGAAAGCCGCAGGCGACGTTGGCGCTGGTGATAATCTGCAAGAGCGCCTCGTCCGCGCCCATGCGCCAGGGTCCGAAGCTCTCGCCCAGATCGGCGTTGAGGTCGATGGTGCGGGTCATCGTCGTCCTATGCTGCGTGAACGCCGTCGATGAGGTTGATGCTGCGCAGATGCTCCGCCGGCCACAGGCGCCGAACGCGCTCGGGCAGGCTCGAAAGCTCGTCGTGGCGCGCGCGCAGGGCCGCAACGGCGTCTTCGGGGGTCGTCGCGGCGAAGCGCACAGGAGCACCCGTCGGCAGCTGCGCAAAGGCCGGCAGGTCGGCGCTGCTCACCGTCGCGATGCGCGGGTAGCCGCCCGTGGGCTGGCGGTCGGCTAGCAGCACCACGGGTTGCCCGTCGCCCGGGATCTGCACATCGCCGAGAACGACCGCATCCGAGATCAGCTTGAGGCCGCGCGCGGTCGTAAACGGCCGCTCGGCGCCGTCGAGGCGCGCGCCCATGCGGTCGCGCTGCGCTGCCAGGCGGAAGGTGGTGGCGAGGAATCGTGCCCGTTCGTCGGGCGTGAACTCATCCGCGTGCACGCCCCAGAGGATGCGGACGACCGTGGGCGCCGCCGGCGCCGGCACGTCGAGGATGTCGGTGTCGCTTCGTGCTGCCGCAGCGCCGGCGCAGAGCCGGTCGCCCGCGCGGACGGCGCGGCCTTCGATGCCGCCGAAGCTGGCACGGACGTGGGTCGATCGGCTGCCGAGCACGGACGGGACGTCGATGCCGCCTTGCAGATGCAGGTAGCCGTAGACGCCGTCGCGCGCGCGTCCGATCGTCAAGCTCTGACCGGGCGACAGGGTGAACGCGGTGCGCCAGGGCATCGGCGTCTCGTTGACGGCGACCTCGAAAGCAGCCCCGGTGAGCGCCACCCGCACGGGCGCGCCTTCGGCGCGGAAGGTGCCGCCGACGAGCGTCATCTCGAGTGCGGCCAGGGTCGCCGGCTGCTCCAGCAGCGCTGCACCCTCCCACAGAGCGCGCGGGTCGATCGCACCGCCTTCGCTCACCCCCTGGCGCTGGAGGCCGGGCCGGCCGAGGTCCTGCACGGTGCCGAGCAGGCCGGGGCTCACGACGACCAGCGTCGGCCGGCTCACGCCAGCGCCTCGGCGCGCGCGATCTCGCGGCCGGCGGCGGCATCGGCTGCGAGCGTGTCGTAGTAGGCCGCGTCGATCGCCTCGAAGACGATCTCGTCGCCGGCAGCAAGGCGGAAGGGCGGGTCGCGATCCGGGGCGAACGCCAGCCACGGGCTGCGGCCGATCAGGTGCCAGCCCGTCGGCACCGTCGTCGCCGTCATGACCGTCTGGCGCACGGCGACGCCGAGGCTTCCGGGCGGGACGGCGGGCGCCAGCTCGGCGCGCCGCGGCACGTCCCACAGCTCCGACAGGGTGCCGGTGTAGACGAAGCCCGGCGCGAAGCCGACCATCCGCACCCGCTGCGGCGTCCGCCCGTGGTCGGCGATGAGCTCTGCGGCCGCGACGTTGCGGTCGGCGGCCAACGCCTCCAGGTGCGGCCCGTGCGCGCCGCCATAGCAGACCGGGACATGCCAGCGGCTGCGACCCGCGGGCGGGGCGGCTTCGAGCCAGTCGCGCTCGCGAAGCGCCGCCTCCAGCATCCCGCGCAAGTCGTCACCGTCGACCGCGAGCGGGTCGAACCGCACCAGCACCGAGCGGATGGTCGGCGCGGTTTCGAGCACGCCTTCGATCGCCGCCGCGCGAACATGCGCATCGAAGGCAATCGCCGCGTTGTTGACGACGTCGTCCGTCCGCTCGCCGAAGTTGACCAGCCAAGCGCTATCGCCGGCGCGGTGCAGGAGGGGGTAACCGGGTGACGCTGCCATAGCGCGAGGCTGCGCCCGCCGTCCCTGATGTCAAGAATTTGGCACTTCCGTCAGGACTTCTGCGAAAGTGGTCCTGGCGGCGCAGCTGCCGTCGAGGTCGAATGCTGCTACGGCCAAGCTCAACCCAGGGTTAATTCAAGATCCTACGGTAACGAAGGCCGTAACCTCTCCGATTTGGTTAAGCGACGTGAGACGGTAATCACCTTGTTCCGTGGTTGCCGGGCATTGCGCCTGCCGTGCCAACGCTGCTGCAAACGCGGATCGGCGGTTGCCACTGCAGACTAGCCCGGGTCCGGCCGAACCGGCGAACAAGCACAAGCGTCTCGTGCCCGATGCTGCCAGGCAGCCTCGCCTCACCACGGAAGCAGGCGCATTACCCCGCCTCGCTCGCCCCATCGATCTTCGCATGCAGGTGCGCGACCAGCCCCGGCGGGAGGCTTAGTCGAGCGGCGAGCATGCTGAGGTAGCCCTTCTCGGCCGGGCCGTCGGCGTCGATGGCCAGCAGCGATGCGGCGTAGATCTCGGCGGCCGTCTCCGGCGAGGTGGCGCCGGCGGCGACCCCTTCGACGTCGAGCGGCTTGGACAGCTCCTCGAAGACGAAGGCCTTGTCGTCGTTGTCGAGGCCGAGCTGCTCGATGTGGGCGAAGATCCGCTTCTGCTCCTCGCCGTCGATGTGCCCGTCCGATTTGGCGGCGGCGATCATCGCGCGCAGCAGGCTGCGCCCCAGCTGCTCCTCCTCGGCCGCCGACTGCGGCAGGTAGCGAGCCTCGGTCGGCGGCGGCGCCACCGGCTCGTCCGCGGCGGCTTGCGGCGGGCGGCCCGACTGGTAGTCGCGCCAAGCCTTGTAGGCGAGGCCGCCGACGACGGCCATGCCGCCATAGGTGAGCGCCTTCTTGGCCAGCTTCTTCGGCTTCTTGCCGGCAAGCAGGTAGGTCGCGAGGCCGCCGGCGACCGCACCGGTGGCGAGCCCGCCCTTGCCCTCCAGCATCTTCGACCAGTCCGTGGACGGGCCCGACCCGCCGCCCTGCGCCGGGGCACCGCTACCGGTGCCGATGAACTGATCGAGAAGGCGCTTGGCGTCGAACATGCAGAGTCTCCGGCGAGGGCGTGCGACGCCATAGGTGGGGACGACCGGTCGCGCGGTCTAGACGCGAGCGACGGCGGTCGGCACCGAGCCGCGCGAGCCCGGTGCCGGCTGGGTTACTGGCGCTCCAGCATGTCGCCGACGTTGAGCAGGATGAACTCGTTGTCGTCGGCGGCGCCGATGGTACGCCCGGGCGAGAAGGGCAGGTTGTTGTCGTTGGCGACGACGATGTGGTTGGCGTCGACGACGTCGACATCCTCGATGGTGACGAAGGGGAAGGTGAATTGTTCGTCGATGGTGCCGCGTAACGCTACGCCCTTGGCGTCGTTGATGTCCATCAGATCGACATAGGCGATCTTCTCGAGGAAGCCGTCGGCGTCGACGCGATCGAGATCGACCAGGTAGACCCGCTTGAACTCGGCCGGGACGTTGAAGCAGTCGGAGCGCGGCTCGGCCTCGCAGGCGAGGCGGGGATCGCCCTCGCCGTTGTCGCGCTCGATGATCAGCGCGCGGGTGGCGTCGATCATGTTGAAGTCGCCGATGTTGTTGCCGTTCTCGCCGAGCCGGTAGCGCCACTGCCGGTCGGTGAAGCTGCGCGCTTGGAGGTCGAACTCGATGATGCGCAGGTATTCCTGGCCGTCGGCGTCGGCCTCGAAGGTGCCGGCCTCGGCGTCCCAGAGCGGGCCTTCGAACATCGGGTAGAGCACGCTGCCGTCCGGCGCGATCGCCATGCCCTCGAAGCCGCGCGAGCGGCGCACCGCGAAGCTGACCTCGCCCGGCGTGCTTGGGGCGACGAAGCCGTGGTGATCGGGCGACTGGACGACGGCGCCCTCGACCTCGGTCTCGTAGAAGGCGACGACCTTGCCGGTGACGTCGGTAGCGAAGATGTAGGGGCCGAACTCGTCGCCGAACCAGAAGAGATCACCCGCTGGCTGGATGCTCTCCAGGTCGAAGTCGGCGCCGGTCAAATAGCGCTCGGCGGTCGTCTCGGTGACGATGCGGAATGGCAGGACCTGATCGGGATCGTGCAGGAACACCGTGTCCTCGAGCTGGGCGCGTCCGTTCTCCCAATCGATGGCGACGATGTGGAACATCAGCATCGCATCGGGCGAGTTCGCCTTCGAGCCGAAGCCGTTGTCGGTGAGGACGAGGAAGCGGCCGTCGCCGAGCGAGCGGATGCCGGAGAAGCCCTGGACCGGTTGGCCGACGAACGGGCGGTAGAGGCCGGTCGTGCGCGGCGCCGCCTCGTCGGCGAGCCAGGTCGAGCCCTCGAGCGCGTAGAGCTGGTCAACGCGGCTGTTGTCGGGACCGGTGAACCGGCCCGAAACCTGGAAGCTCGACGGCGCGTCGGCCGGCGCCGGCACGAAGGTCATCGCCGGCAGGAAGGCGTGGCCGGCAAGCTCGGCCTCGATCGCCTCCTCGGCCAGGACCGCAGGCGAGGTGAGCAGGGTTGCGCCGAGCGCTAAAGTGCGCAGGACCGACATCGTGGCGTCCTCCACGTCAAAGGGCCAAACTAGCGTTGAGCGATGTCGGTACGCGACGAACGTCGCATCTCTGTGACAGGAACCCCATGCGCCAGCTCGCAACGATCGACGTCAAGGGCACCGCGCACGAGATGGGCGCCGCCATCGGCCGCCACGCCAGCGATGCGATCCACCGCGAGGTGCGTCCACTGTCGCGATTCCAGCGTCTGCTCGCCGCGGCTGATCCGCAGCAGCTTGCGGCGCTCGAGGCGGCGGCGCGCCAGCACTTCCCGCGTTACCTCGCCGAGATCGAGGGGCTGGCCGAGGGCGCGGACTGGCCGTTCCGGGAAGCGCTCGTCTGGAACTTCGAAGGGGACCTCGAGGCTCGGGCCGAGCCGCCGGCGCATGGCTGCACGACCGTCTTCGAGCGGACCGACGCTGGGCTGCGGATCGGCCACAACGAGGACGGCGCCCAGGCACACGCGACCTCGGGCTTCCTCGTCAAGTGCCGGCCGGCCGTCGGCCTCGGCTTCACCAGCTTCTGCTATCCGGGGCGTATCTGCGGCAACAGCTTCGCCGTCAACGTCCGGGGCTTGGTGCAGACCATCAACAACCTCCGCGTCCACGGGGACGGCTTGGGCGTGCCCCGCCAGGTCGTCGCCCGCGCCCTTCTCGATGCGTCCGACCTCGACGGTGCGGCGGCGATCCTCGCCGACGTGCCGCGGGCGAGCGGCTACCACCATGGCCTCGGCCAGGCCGGCGACCCGCGGCTGCTCGCCATCGAGGCGCCGGCGGCGGGTGTCGCCATCCGCAACGTCGCGGCGCGCCATGTTCACGCCAACCATCTCGTGGAGCCGGATTTCGCCGATGTCGCGCAGGAGGTGACCCCGTCCTCCCGCGGCCGGCAGGCCCGGGCCGAGGCGTTGTTCCTGCAGGACGGTCGGCCGGCGCTCGACGTGCTCCTCGACCGCGACGGACCGCTGCCGATCCACGTCCATGGCCGGAGCGACGACGACAGCATGACGCTGGCGACGGCGCTGTTCGAGGTCGACGCCGAGCGGGCGCGCCTTACCGTCCATCTGGGCGACCGACGCCCCGCCAACGTTGTTGAGGTGCACGGTTGAGGCGCGGTGGCATTGCGGCCTGGTGCCTGTACGACTGGGCCGACAGCGCCTTCAATACGGTCATCGGCACCTTCGTCTTCAGCGTGTATTTCGCTCGCGGCATCTACGGCGACGAGACGCAGGGGGCCGCGGCCTGGGGCTACGCCATGGCGTTGGCCGGCGTCGCCATCGCCGTCGCCAGCCCGATCCTCGGCGCGGTCGCCGATCGCGCCGGCCCACGCAAGCCGTGGATCGCCGTTTTCATGCTCACCACCGTCTCGTGCACGGCGCTGCTCTGGTTCGCGCGGCCGGAGCCCGATTACGTCACCTATGCCCTCGCGCTCGCCATTGTCGCGACGGTCGCGCACGCGCTCGGCGGTGTCTTCTACAACGCCATGCTCCCCGACGTGGCGCCGGCCGGCATGACCGGTCGTGTCAGCGGCTGGGCGTGGGGGCTCGGTTATCTGGGCGGGCTCGGCGCGCTCGCCGTCTGCCTCGTCCTGCTGGTACTGCCCGACCCGCCGCTCTTCGGGCTCGACGCCGACGCGGCGGCCAACATCCGCGCCACGGCGCTCGTGGTCGCGGTGTGGTTCTTCGTCTTCGCGCTACCGATGCTGGCCCTCACTCCCGACCGGCCCAGCCTGCGCCTCGGCCCTGTGGCCGCCGTCCGCGCCGGCCTGGCACAGCTGCGCACGAGCCTGCGGGCGCTGCCCGGCGATCGCGACCTCTTGCGATACCTGATCGCCAGCGCGCTCTACCGTGACGGCCTCGCGACGCTGTTCGCGATCGGCGGGCTCTACGCTGCCGGCACGTTCGCGATGAGCTTCGAGCAGATCCTCGTCTTCGCGATCGGGCTCAACGTCGCCGCGGCGAGCGGTGCGGCGGCCTTCGCCGCCGTGAACGACCGGGTCGGCTCCAAGCGCACGATCCTCTGGGGGCTCGTAGCGCTGATCGCGACCGGCGTGCCGCTGCTGCTGGTGACCGGTTGGACCACCTTCGTGGCGCTCGCTCTGGTCCTCGGTCTGTTTGTCGGGCCGGTGCAGTCGGCGAGCCGCGTGCTGATGGCGCGGCTGGCGCCGCCGTCGATGATGACCGAGATGTTCGGCCTCTACGCGATGACCGGCAAGGCGATCGCCTTCGTTGGCCCGCTCGGCTTCGCCGTTCTCACCGACCTGTTCGACAGCCAGCGTGCCGGCATGACGATTATCCTCGCGATGTGGCTCGCTGGCGCTGCGTTGCTTCTCTTCGTCCGCGAGCCGTCGCCTCAGGCGGCGTCCCAGACCGGCGAGAAGTCGTAATCGCAGATCCGGTAGTTCGTTGCGCGCAAGCGATCGATCGCCGCCATCTCGTCGGCCGCCAGCTCGATCTGCGCAGCCGCCAGGTTGTGCGCCAGGCGCTCGGGGTTGGCCGTGCGCGGGATGGCGGCGACGCCGTCCTGGGCGAGGAGCCAGGCGAGGGCGATCTGCTGCGGGCTCGCGCCGCGGCGCGCCGCAATATCAACAATCTCGGGTGCCTGCGCGACGCGACCGCGGGCGAGCGGGCAGTAGGCGACCAGGGCCATGCCGGCGGCTCGGGTCGCGTGGTGGACGCGGCTCTGGTCGAGGAAAGGATGATACTCGACCTGGTTGCAGGCGAGCGGCACGCCGGTCGCGAGCGCGTCCGCGAGCAGGGGCGTCGTGAAGTTGCTGAGCCCAACATGCCGCGTCAGCCCTTCCTGAGCGGCCCGGCCGGCGACCTCGATCGTTTCCGCGACCGGCACCGCCTTGCTCGGCCAATGCAGCAGCAGCAGGTCGGGCACCGTGCCGAGGCGTTCGACGCTCCGCGCCGCGGCGTCGAGAAACCGCGACGCGCGGAAATTCTCCGGCCAGATCTTGGTCGTCAAGAACACGTCCGCGCGGGCGATCGATGAGGCCCGCAGCGCGCGACCGACCTCGGCTTCGTTGGCGTACGTCTGAGCTGTATCGATATGGCGGAAGCCCGCGTCGAGCGCGGCCGCGACCATGGCCTCCGCGTCGTCGCCGGTGAGCGTCCAGGTGCCGAAGCCGAGCGCGGGCAGGTGGGCGCCATTGGCGTCGACGATACGCATCAGGGCCTCCTCAAACGATGGGATCGAGCGGTAAGGTAGGGCGATGGTCGGCCGTCCGCACCTCCTCGTCGTCGACGACGATCCGGAGATCCGCACCCTCCTCGAGCGCTTCCTCGAGCGCCACGGCTACCGCGTCGATGTTGCCGCCGACGGCGCGGCGATGGAGGCAGCGCTTGCGGCCGGCGCCTTCGATCTGGTGGTGCTCGACGTCATGCTGCCGGGCGAGGACGGGCTCAGCCTTTGCCGCCGCCTGCGGTCTGAAACCACGCTGCCGGTGATCATGCTGACCGCGCTTGCGGACGAGGCCGACCGCGTGGTTGGTCTTGAGGTCGGCGCCGATGACTACGTGGTAAAGCCCTTCAGCCCGCGCGAGCTGCTCGCCCGCATCCGCGCCGTCCTTCGCCGGTCGGCGCAGCCCGCATCCGAGCTGGCCGCACTACCCAACGCCGAGCCGGCGCGGGAGCTCTGGTGTTTCGCCGGCTGGCGGCTAGATCCCGCGGCGCGTGAGCTGCGCGATGCGGCAGGCGTCCTGGTCGCGCTGACGGCCGGGGAGTTCGCGCTGCTCAAGGCCTTTGTCGAGCGGCCACAGCGCGTCTTGAGCCGGGATCTGCTCCTCGACCTCACCCGCGGTCGTGAGGCGGCCCCGTTCGACCGGAGTGTGGATGTGCAGCTCGGGCGGCTGCGGCGCAAGATCGAGGCCGACCCGAAGGCGCCCGAGCTGATCAAGACGGTGCGCGGGGACGGCTATCTGCTCACGGCCGCCGTTCACCGCGAGCAGGCAAGCTGATGCGGTTTTGGCCGAGCGGTCTCACCTGGCGCATCGTGATCGTCGTTCTGCTCGGCGTCGTGCTGGTCCAGGCGATCGGCTTCATCCTCTTCATCGTCGATCGGCGCGACCGGGCCGACGAGCTCATCCGCACCACGGCGCGACAGATCGTGGCGACCACCGAGCTCTACGACGTGACGCCGCCGGAGCAGCGCGCGCTGGTCCTGCGTGCCGTCACCGGCCCGCTCCTGCGGGCGCGTGCGACGAGCGATCTCGAACCGCTGGCGAGCCGCGGCTGGGAGCCGGCGCCGTTCTGGGTAGCGAGCAGCGTTCGCGCGCGGCTCGCACCGCTCGCTCAGCGCGACATCCGCATCCACATCCGTGGTCCGTTCGCCGATCACGAGCATCGTCGCCCGCCGTGGCGTGAGCACCATCGCGACGGGGCCGATCAGCGCTTCGAGCGCGCAACCGCTCCGTTCGAACCATCGCGGCGGCGGCTCGCGGTCAGCGTCCCGCTCGACTCGGGCGGATGGTTGACCTTCCTGGTCGCCTCCGATGTGACGTCGTTGCGCTGGGTCCTGCGGACCAGCCTGTTCTGGGCGGCGACGCTGGTCGTCGTGCTCGTCGTCACGCTCTGGGCCAGTCGGCGGCTGGCGCGGCCGTTCCAACGCTTCGCCGATGCCGCCGACCGGCTCGGCACGGACCTCAATGCGCCGCCGCTCGCCGAGGCCGGCAGCGGCGAGCTGCGTGGCGCGATCGCCGCCTTCAACCGTATGCAGGCCCGCATTCGTCGCATGGTCGGTGACCGCACGATGATGCTGGCGGCGATCGGCCATGACTTGCGGACGGTGCTGACGCGGTTGCGGCTTCGCGCGGAGATGATCGACGACGCTAATCAGCGGGCGCGAGCGGAGGCCGACCTCGACGAGATGCAGGCGATGCTCGAGGGCACGCTGACGTTCGTGCGCGGCGAGGCCGCCGACAGCACGTCCGAGCCGCTCGACCTTGCGGCACTCCTGCAGACGATCGCGGACGATGCCGCGGACGCTGGCGGGAACGTAAGCTATTTGGGGCCCAACCGCTGTCCGGCCCACGGCCGTCCGCTCGCGCTGCGTCGTCTGTTTCAGAACCTCGTCGACAACGCGTTGCGCTTCGGCAAGCGGGCGACGTTGCGGCTCGATGCGCGGGCCGATGCCTTGATCTGTGTGGTGGAAGACGATGGCCCCGGGATCCCGCCAGGCGAGCGTGAGCGCGTCTTTGAACCGTTCTATCGTCTGGACGGCTCGCGCTCGCGGGCGACCGGCGGGGTGGGCCTCGGCCTCGCCATCGCCCGCAGCATGGCCCGCGCGCACGGTGGCGACATCGTGCTGGAGGCCGCCGCACCGAGCGGTTTGCGGGCCGTCGTCAGCCTGCCGCGCGGTCCGGCGAGCGATGCGGCTAGCTCCAAAAAACGTGGCGGTTGAAGGATGTTGGCGGTCAGCGTTAAGATCGTGGACGATTTCCGGACGGATCTGACCCAGGCATGACCAACAGCCGCATCGGCGCGCTCGAAGACTTCGCGTTCGCGCGGCTCGCGCGCTTGCTCGACGATGTGACGCCGACCGAAGCGGGGCTCGACCTCTCGATCGGCGATCCCAAGGGCGCCCCACCGCCGTGGCTGATCGATCGCATCGCCGAAGCGGCGGGTACCTTTCGCGGCTACCCGCCGCCCGCGGGGACGCACGAGCTGCGCACGGCGATCGCCCATTGGCTGGCACGGCGCTTCACGGTCAGCCTCGACCCGGACCGCGAGATCCTGCCGGTCGCGGGCACCAAGGAGGCGCTGCATCTCGTTGCCAGCGTGGTCGTTGACCCATGGGATCGACCCGAGCGGCCGGCCGTCCTGCTGCCGAACCCGCTCTATCAGGTCTATCTCGGGGCGGCGGTGCTGGCTGGCGGGGAGCCCGTGCCGTTGCCGGCGACGGTGGCGACGGGCTTGCTGCCGGACCTCGAGGCGATCGCGCCCGCTCTGCTCGACCGCTGCCAGCTCTTCTATCTGTGCTCGCCGACCAACCCCCAAGGAACCGTGGCCGACCTCGCCTATTGGCAGCGCGCACTCGACCTGGCCCGCCGCCACGACTTCGTGCTCGTCGCCGACGAGTGCTACTCGGAGATCTGGCACACGACCCCGCCGCCGTCCGCGCTGCAGGTGGCGGCCGCCAGCGGCGGCATGGATCGGCTGCTGGTTTTCAACTCACTGTCGAAGCGCTCGAATGCGGCGGGCCTCAGGGTGGGCTTCATGGCCGGCGACGCCGCGCTGATCGCCGACACCTTGAAGGTCCGTCGCTATGGCGGGGCGACGATCCCCATGCCGCTCCAGCACGCCGCCGTGGCGCTGTTCGACGACGACGCGCACGTGGCCGCCATCCGCGGCGACTACACGGCGAAGCTCGACGACGCCATCGCCACGCTCGGCGACCGCTTCGGCGCCTATCGGCCCGGCGGCGGCTTCTTTCTCTGGCTCGACGTCGGCGACGGCGAGCGGGCGGCGCGGCACCTCTACCGCGAGGCCGGGATCCGCGTCATTCCGGGCCGCTTTCTGAGCGCTGCGGTGGCCGGCGCGTCGCCCGGCGACCGCTTCATCCGCCTCGCCCTCGTGCACGACCGGACGGCGACCCGCGACGCTGTCGCTGCCGCTGCGCATCACCTCGATCGTCCTTTCTGAAGGCTGCTCGCCCATGGCCACGCGCTACCAAACGCCGATCCTCAGCGACACGCTGGTCGCGCAGATCAAGCGCACCTCCGTCCGCGCCGTCGGCGGGCTGATCGTGGTGCTGGGTCTCGTGCTTACCGGCGCGCTGGTGTTTCACGATCCGGCCGATCCGAGCTGGAACCACAGCAGCGGCGCCAGCGTCGCCAACCTCTTCGGACCGACGGGCGCCGTCGTCAGCGATCTTCTGCTGCAACTCTTCGGTCGCGGTGCTTGGCTCGTGCCGCTGGCCTTGGTCGCCTGGGGCTTGCGGACCGCCCTGCTCGCTCCCCATCCACGGCCGCTGCTGCCGTTCACCTTTCTGCCGCTGGCCTTGCTCGCAGTGCCGGCCTCGCTTGCCGACGAGGCGGCAACGGGCGAGGTCGCGGGCTTGCCGGGCGGGCTGGTCGGCTATGAGCTGTGGAGCCGGTTGGCGCCACCCCTCGGCAGCGTTGCCTACGACTGGTTGTTCTTCGCCCTGGCGATCGCAACGACCGTCGTCGCTGCCGGTGTGCTGCCGCGTGAGAGCCTTGCCGCTGCGCGCTGGTCGGGGCAACAGGCGCGGCGCCTGCTTACCACCGTCAAGGCGCGCGCACCGGGCATCGCCAAGGCGCTTGCGGTCGGTATCGTGCATGCGGTGCAGCGGCTCCGCCATCGCCGCGCCACGGCGGCCGGTGCCGTGCCGCAAGCGCGTCCGCGACAGGCCCAGTCGGCAGCCAAGCCGGCAGCACCTGCACCCGCCGTCGCGCCGGCTCCAGCAGAGGTAGCTCCGCCGCAGGACCCGTCAGCCGCATCGCCGCCGAGCGTCGCCGCCGGTGCCTTCGCGTCCGAGGTCCCTGTTGCGGCGACGCCCAAGCCCACCTTCGAGGCGCGGCCGGCGTCGGGTGCCGTCGTCGAGGACGGCTTTCAGTTGCCGGGCCTCGGTCTCCTCGCCCAGGTCAAATCCGGGGCGCGCGCCGCGCCCGACGAGCGCATGCTCGAGGAGATCTCGCGCGAGCTCGAGAAGGTGCTCGAGGACTTCGGCGTCAAGGGCGCGATCGTCGATGCCAAGACCGGTCCGGTCGTCACCCTCTTCGAGCTGGAGCCGGCGCCGGGGACCCGCGCCGCGCGGGTGGTGAGCCTCGCCGAAGATATCGCCCGCTCGCTGTCTGCCGTCTCCGTCCGCGTCGCCGTCGTTCGTGGCCGCAACGTCATCGGCATCGAGCTGCCCAACCCGGTCCGCGAGACCGTCTACCTGCGCGAGGTGCTCGGCTCAGAGATCGCCCAGAACCCGAAGATTCGCCTCGGCCTCGCACTTGGTCGCGACATCTCCGGCGAGGCGGTGATGGTCGACCTGTCGCGGATGCCGCACCTGTTGATCGCCGGCACCACCGGCTCGGGCAAGTCGGTGGCGATCAACACGATGATCCTCTCGCTCCTCTACAAGCACCCGCCGGAGGCAGTCCGCTTCATCATGATCGACCCGAAGGTGATCGAGCTCTCGGTCTATGACGGTATTCCGCACCTCCTGTCGCCGGTGGTCACCGAGCCGGCGAAGGCGGTGATTGCCTTGAAGTGGGCGGTGCGGCAGATGGATCACCGCTATCGGCTGATGTCGCACCTCGGGGTGCGCGACGTCCACGCCTACAACCGCCGGCTCAAGGAGGCGCTGGAGGCGGGCGAGACGCTCTGCCGCCGCGTGCAGATCGGCTACGACGCGACCACTGGGCTGCCGCAGTTCGAGGAGCAGCCGATCGACCCGACGCCGCTGCCGCAGATCGTCGTCGTCGTCGACGAGGTGGCGGACCTCATGCTCACCGCCGGCAAGGAGGTCGAGGGCCAGATCCAAAGGCTGTCGCAGAAGGCCCGCGCCGCCGGCATCCACCTCATCGTCGCTACCCAGCGGCCCTCGGTCGACGTGCTCACAGGCGTCATCAAGGCCAACATGCCGTGTCGGATCAGCTTCCGCGTCAGCTCCAAGATCGACAGCCGGACGATCCTCGGCGAGCCCGGCGCCGAGCAGCTGCTCGGCCAGGGCGACATGCTCTACATGCACGCCGGCGAGCCACCGCGCCGCGTCCACGGACCGCTCGTTAGCGACGCCGAGGTCGAGCGCGTGGTCCAGCACCTAAAGAGCCAGGGCGCGCCCGACTATTTACACGACGTCACCAGCGAGGAGCCGAGCAGCACCGGCGCGCCGACCAGCGGCGACATGGGCGATCTTTTCGCCTCCAACATCGAGACCGGCGACGCCGAGGATCAGCAGTACAACGAGGCTCTCAAGATCGTCGCCGAGGAGCAGCGGGCGACGACGAGCTTCCTCCAGCGCAAGATGCGCATCGGCTACAACACCGCGGCGCGGCTCATCGAGCGGATGG
>CAYUKE010000041.1:0-14259 GCA_964445185.1 uncultured Geminicoccaceae bacterium | reverse complement strand
TCCTCGCCTTTCAGTATCCGATCGAGATCCCCGGCGTCGCCAACATGTACTTCCTGCGAACGGCGCTCAACGCCATCAAGAAGGCGCGCGGCGAGCCGGAGGTCGACGCCGCGTCGTTCATGCGCCTGCTCCGCGAGCAGGCGGAGATCGTGGGTGTCCGCGCGGACCTGCTCAAGCGAGACGTCAACTTCGGTTTCTCGGGCGGTGAGAAGAAGCGCAACGAAATCCTGCAGATGGCGGTGCTTCGCCCGCGTCTCGCCATTTTGGACGAGACCGACTCCGGTTTGGACATCGACGCACTCAAGACGGTGGCAGACGGTGTCAACCGGCTGCGCTCGCCGGATCGTGGCATCGTGGTGATCACGCACTACCAGCGGCTGCTGGAGTATATCGTGCCCGACGTCGTGCACGTCCTCGTCGGCGGTCGCATCGTTCGGTCAGGCGACAAGTCCCTGGCGCTTGAGCTCGAGGCGAAGGGATACGGGGACGTCGGCTCAACGGCGCCGGCGGGCGCACTCGAAGCTACTGCGTGAGGGGCAGACGATGCCTGTCCGCCGGATTGAGCCCGACGCTGGCTACGCCAAACTTTTCGATCTCCTGAAGCCAGAACTTTCTGGCGACTCGGAAGCTCGTGCGCAGCACTTTCGACGGTTCCAAGAGCTGGGCTTTCCCAATCAGCGCGCTGAGGCGTGGAAGTACACGAGCGTCAAGGCGCTCGCGGAACGTGCGCCCTCTGCTTCGCGCAACATCGAGGTGACGCGAGAGCAGGTCGAGCCATACGTGCTCGGCGGCGACGTGTGGCGCATGGTGTTTGTGAACGGGGTGCATGTTCCGGCGCTTGGCAACCAGGTTGCGCTGCCGGCCGGCGTCGCCATCACGAGCGCCGAGGCGGCCCAAGCGGTCGACGACGAGCATGGCTCGGCTGCCCAGAGTTTACGTGCTCTGACCGCGTTGAATGCAGCGTTCACGCGCGGGGGCGCACGTATCGACGTCGCCGACGGCGTGATCGTGGAGCCGTTCGTTCAGCTACTGTTCGTGCAGGTGGGCGATGCGGCGGCGATGGCCAATCCCTACAACGTCGTTCGGGTCGGTGCCGGCGCCAAGCTGCGCATGGCGGAGACGCATGTGGCGCTAGCCGACGGCGGCTTCACCAACTTGGTCAACCATTTCGTCGTCGACGATGAAGGGGAGCTGGTCGTCGACAAGCTCCAGCTCGGTCGCCCCGGTTCGGCGCTGATCGGGCAAAGCGCGATGCGGATCGGTCGCGAGGCGCGTCTGGCGCAGACGACTGTCACCTGCGGCGGCGCACTTGTTCGCAACGAGAGCGTTGCCAAGATCGACGGTACCGAGGCGGATCTCGATCTTAACGGTGTCTACGTGCCGACGGCAGGCGAACAGGTCGACACGTCGATCCGCATCGAGCACAACGCGCCCAATTGCGAGAGCAACCAGTTTTACAAAGGGATACTCGGCGCGGGCGGGCACGGCGTGTTTGCCGGCAAGATCTTCGTTGATCAGGTGGCACAGAAGACGAACGCCTACCAGCAGAACGACAACCTGATGTTGTCGCGGGATGCAGAGATCGATACGAAGCCAGAACTAGAGATCTACGCCGACGACGTGAAGTGCTCGCACGGGGCGACGGTCGGCGAGCTGGACGCCACCGGATTGTTCTACCTGAGGTCCCGAGGCATCGAGCGGTCGACGGCGGAAGCGATCCTAACCTTCGCCTTCGCCGGCGAGGTGGTGGAGCGCTTGACCCACGAAGATTCCAAGCATCACGCTCGGCAGGCGATCCTCGACCGGCTCGACGGCGGTGACAAGCTCAAGGAGCTCGTCTGAGGCCATGGCTGATCACGTTCCGGCCACGCTCGATGTCGATGCGGTGCGCCGTGACTTCCCGATCCTCGGCACGACGGTGCACGGCCGTCCGCTTGTCTACCTCGACAGCGCTGCCAGCACGCAGAAGCCGACCTGCGTGATCGACGAGCTGCAGCGCTTCTACGAGCAGCACTACGCGAACATCCACCGTGGCGTGTACGACCTGTCAGTGCGGGCGTCCGAGGCGCACGAGGTCGCCCGCGAGACGGTGCGCCGTTTCCTCGGCGCCGGCGACCGGCGAGAGGTGGTGTTCACGCGGAACGGAACCGAGGCGATCAACCTCGTCGCCCAGTCGTTTGTGCGGCCGCGGGCGCGTGCCGGCGCAACCGTTGTCGTTTCCCGTATGGAGCATCACGCCAACATCGTTCCTTGGCAGATCCTGGCTGCGCAGACCGGCCTCGAGCTCGTCGTCGCCGAGATCACAGCGGACGGCGAACTCGATCTCGGCGACCTTGAGGCCAAGATCGACGCGCGTACGCTACTCGTAGCACTACCGTGGGTGTCGAACGTCCTCGGGACGATCAACCCTGTGTCTGCGATCGTCGAGATGGCGCACGCCAAATCGGTGCCGGTCCTGCTCGATGCGTGTCAGGCCGTGCAGCACGTGCCGGTCGATGTTCAGGCCGTCGGTTGCGATTTCCTGGTGTTTTCGGGCCACAAGATCTACGGGCCTTCGGGGATCGGCGTTCTCTGGGGACGTGGCGACCTGCTTGACGCGATGCCGCCTTACCAGGGTGGCGGGGACATGATCGCGTCGGTCTCGTTCGAGGGCACGACGTTCAACGAACCGCCCTACAGGTTCGAGGCGGGGACGCCGTTTATCGAGGGTGCGGCAGCGCTCGCGGTGGCGCTCGACTACGTCTCGGGCTTGGGCCTCGACGCCATTGCCGCGCACGAAGCTGAGGTGCTCGCGTACGGAACGCGGGCACTTAAGCAGATCAAAGGCCTGCGTGTCGTTGGCGAGGCACCGGCGAAGTCGAGCGTGCTATCCTTCGTGATCGAGGGTATACATCCGCATGATGTCGGCACGCTGGTCGACCTTGACGGCGTTGCCATTCGTACCGGTCACCACTGCGCACAGCCGTTGATCGAGCATCTCGGGCATCCAGCGACGGCGCGTGCATCGATCGGCGTCTACAACACGACTGCCGACATGGACGCGCTCGTCGGAAGCTTGCAGCGCGTCGTCGACCGGCTCGGCTAGGGAGGATAGCATGGACGAGCCTGGGCAGGATCCGGCGGTGACCAACGCCGAGGCCTTCCTCAACCAACCACCGGCGAGCGACGACGACCTCAGCCCCGAACGGCGCGCGCACGTCGAGGCGCTCGGGCGTGAGATCATCGACGTGCTCAAGACGGTCTACGATCCCGAGATCCCGGTGAATATCTATGAACTCGGGCTGATCTACCGCATCGATGTCGAAGACGACGATCGTGTGCTCGTCGAGATGACGCTGACCTCGCCGATGTGCCCGGTCGCGGAGACCTTGCCACCCGAGGTGGAGATGAAGGTGGCCGGGGTCGAGGGGGTGACCGGTGCGACCGTTGCGGTCGTCTGGGAACCACCTTGGAACCCTTCGATGATGAGCGAGGAAGCCCAGCTCGAACTCGGCATGATCTACTGAGTTCGGGTGCTTCGCCTCGCGCTCGTGGCGGGCCTGGTACTCGGTGGCGAGGCCCGCGCGGAAGGTTGGCGCTTCGTCGCCGATGCCACGGGTCTTGCCGCACGCGCCTATGTCGCCCCTTCGCTCTTTCCGGACGCCCACGTCACGCTCCTGTGCACCCGCCAGGCTATCTCGCCCTGGGCGTATCTCGGCCGTCGTGAGCCGCCACCGCCGGCAACCGCGCCGGGTTTCGTCGACCTCTGGATTGGCGACGGTTGGTTCTTCGACGCGCCGCCACCCGAGTTCGGCGCGGCGGTCACGATCTCACAGATCCGTATCGCGGTCGGCACGCGGTCGCCCCGTCTGCTCAACGCCGTGCATCGGCGGGCCGAAGGACGTTACGAGACGTCGCTGCCCGTCGGCGATCCGCTCTTGGCGGTCCTGATGACCGGCACGACGCTGTGGCTCGAGGAGCCGTTGTCCGCACGCCGCGTCGGCGTGGATCTGGCGAACTCCCGGGAAACGGTCGGTGCGCTTCGTCGGTTCTGCCGTTAGGACTGCCGGGCGAGGAGGGCGGAAGCGATGCGTAGTTTCAAGAGCCCCGATGCTTGGCAGCGCTTTCGAGCCGAGCTGGATGGCACTCTCGGGTTCGTGCCGACGATGGGCGCGCTTCATGCTGGGCACGAATCGCTCATCGTCCGCAGTCTTGCCGAAAACGAGACGACGCTCGTGTCGATCTTCGTCAACCCGACGCAGTTCGACAATCCAAGCGACCTCACGACCTACCCGGATCGCATGGCGGAGGATCAGGCAACGCTGCGTCGCCTCGGCGTTCCCTGCTTGCTGCTGCCGATCTACGATGACCTCTACGGTGATGGCTTTCGTTACCGCGTCAGCGAGACCGACTATGCGCGATCGCTCTGCGGCGCGCACCGGCCGGGGCACTTCGACGGCGTGCTCACGGTGGTTATGAAGCTCTTGAATATTGCCCGCGCCGACCGCGCCTACTTTGGCGAAAAGGACTTCCAGCAGCTGCAGCTCGTCAGCGGCATGGCGGCGGCGTTCTTCTTGCCCACCGAGATCGTCGGCTGCCCAACGGTTCGGGAGGCGGACGGCCTGGCGCTGAGCTCGCGCAACCTAAAGCTCGCACCTGCCGATCGGGCGCGTGCGGCGCGCTTTCCGCAGGCCCTGCAGGGCGCCGCAACGGCCGCCGCGGCCCGGGCGTCGCTCGAGGCGGACGGGTTCGAGGTGGACTACGTCGAGGATCGAGACGGTCGGCGCTTCGGTGCCGTGCACATCGGCGGTGTTCGCCTGATCGACAACATGCCCTTGCGCTGACGCGACTGGTGTGTGGCTGTCGGGCCGCTGGTCGGCGATAGGTCGCACCATCGAGGTGCGGTGCGGGGTAGGCAAAGCTGCGACGAGTTGCGATCACCCTGCGCACGGAACTGTCGCCCATGCCCGCTCCGCCGATCGCACGGCGCCAAGCCATATCCGATAAGGGACCGCGATTGATGCAGCCGAACCATCCCTTGCTCAAGCAGGCTGGGCGAGACCTGGCGCGTGGGCGCCTGTCCCGTCGCGGGTTCGTGCGCACGGCTACCTTGCTCGGCATGTGTGCGGCAACCGCCTACGCCGTGGCCGGGCTCGTCGAGCCCGCCGCCGCGCAGACGGCGGACGGTCTTCCCTTCCCGCCCTCAGACCCGGATGCGAAGACCGGCGGAGTCCTGCGTATCGGGATGGACGTCCAGAAGATGGATGATCCGGCGCTGTTCTCCTGGGGCGAGATGGCCAATCAGGCGCGCCACGTGCTGGATTACGTGGCCATGGCCGGACCCGACAATGTCACCCGGCCGATGCTCGCACGCGCGTGGCAGCCGTCGGACGACCTCAGGACCTGGGACATCCACCTTCGGGAGGGCGTCACCTGGCACAACGGCGACCGCCTCACCGCGGCTGACGTCGCCTTCAACGTCGAGCGCTGGCGGGATCCCGGCCTCGGCTCCGCCAACATCGGCCTCTCGACATTTGCCGCGATGGTCGAGGACACGGGCGAGACCGACGCCGACGGGCAGCCGGTCCGGCGTCCCGTCCCTGGCGCAGTTGAGGTCGTCGACGAGCTTACCCTTCGACTGCACCTGACGAAGCCCGTCCTCTCCGTGCCGGAGGATTTCAGCAACTTCGCCTGCGCCATCGTGCATCCTGCGTTCACCGCGCCGTGGTCCGAGAATCCCATCGGGACCGGAGCCTTTACGTTGACGGAGCTCGTCGTCGGCGAGCGCTGCACCCTCCAGCGCGTGGCGACCCTGCCGGACGGCCGGCCATTCGATTACTGGGGCGGCGAGGTCTTCCTCGACGAGATCCACTATTACGACTTCAGCGTCGACAACCAGCTCGTCGCGCTCGCCGGCGGGGAGGTCGACGCCATCTTCGAGTTCGGTCCGGAGCAGCTGCCGCTGGCGCAGAGCATTCCGGGCAACATTCTTCCGGTGCGGACCGCTTACTGTCTGGTTTGCCGCATGCAGGTCGACGCGCCGCCCTTCGACGACCCGCGTGTGCGCCGGGCGGTGCAGCTGGCGATCGATCACAGCGCTATAGCCCGGATCGTCTTCGCCGAGGATGCCGACACCGGTGAGGACCATCACGTGGCGCCCATCCACCCGGAGTACTTCGAGCTGCCGGCGATGCGCCGCGACGTCGCCGCCGCCTCAACGCTGCTCGCGGAGGCCGGTTACCCGAATGGGATCGACCTGACGATCGACGTCGGCAACACCGATGGTGTCTGGCAGCAGTTCGTTTGCGAGGCGATGCGCGAGCAGCTTGCCGAAGCGGGCATCAGGCTGTCGATCAACCTGCTTCCAGCATCGAAGTACTGGGAGATCTGGACCGAGACGCCGTTCGGCGCGACGTCTTGGGCGCATCGACCGCTCGGGACGATGGCTCTGTCGCAAGCCTATCGTTCGGGCGTGCCTTGGAACGAGAGCCATTTCGCGAGCGCCGAGTTCGACACCGCCCTCGATGCGGCCGAGGCGACGTACGATCCCGACGCCCGGCGGGAAAAGATGGAGGTCGTCCAGCGGCTGCTGCAGGAAAGCGGCGCCATCATCCAGCCTTTGTGGCGACCGATCTATACGATGACGGGCCCGAACGTGCACGGCTTCCCAGCGCATCCGTCGAAGTACCATCAGCTCAACAAGACCTGGATCGAAACCTAAGCGCGGAATGCGACGCGCCCCCTGGCGTTTCCTTGAGGCGAACGGTCGGTGGTTGGCGGCGGGGGCGCTCCTCACCTTTGCCTCGTCATTCGGACAGACCTTCTTCATTGCGCTGTTCGCGGAGGACTTGCGGGCGGCGGCCGGCATCGGCCACGGCGCTTGGGGATCACTCTATGCCGCGGCGACGATCGCGTCGGCTCTGGCCATCGGCCTGTTCGGCCGCCTCGCCGACATCCAGCCAACGATCGTGCCGGCGCTCGGTGTGCTGGCGGCGATTGCGCTTGCCGCGGTCGCCATGAGCACGGTCACGTCGCCGCTCCTGCTCGCGGTCGCCGTCTTCGGCTTGCGCTTTGCCGGCCAGGGGATGGCTGGCCACGTCGCAATGACGGCGACGGCGCGCTGGTTCAGCCAGAACCGCGGCCGCGCGCTCTCGATCGCTGCGTTGGGTCATCCTCTGGGCGAGGCGGTACTGCCGGCGGTGACCGTCGCGGTCGTGGCGTTCGTCGGCTGGCGCTCGGCTTGGCTCGCTGCGGCCGCTGCATTGATCTTCGTGCTGGTGCCGGCACTCGCGTGGCTGGTCGCGCGCGAGCGGACGCCAAGCGGAGCCGGTGCCGCTCACGCCCGTGGCCCGGCACCCGGCCTGTACGGTCGGCATTGGCGACGCGGGGACGTCGTGCGCCATGCTGCATTCTGGTTGCTCATCCCCGGGGCGCTCGCCTCGCCCTTCATCGGCACGGCGATCCTCTTTCAATCGGTGCCGTTGATGGCGGCGAAGACTTGGAGCCTGGAGCTCTATGCGTCGGCTTTTCCCGGCTACGCGGCCGGGTCGATCGCCGCCGCTCTGCTCGCCGGCTGGCTCGTCGACCGCTACGGGCCGACGCGCCTGCTGCCCTTTCTTCTGCTGCCGATGGCATTGGCGCTCTTCATCGGTGCGTACGCTTCGTCGCCGATCGCCGTCTTTCCCTATCTGGTGCTGTTCGGCGTGACCACGGGCGCCGGCGCCACGGTGTTCAACACCCTCTGGGCCGAACTCTACGGCACGCGCCATTTGGGCGAGGTGCGAGGACTGGTCAGCGCGCTGTTTACCTTCTCGACGGCCCTCGGCCCCGGGGTCACAGGCCCGCTGCTCGACGCGGGCGTCCACCTCGAGGCGCAACTGGCCGTCATGGGTGTCTGCACCTTGGCTCTCGCGGGGCTCCTAGGCGCGGCTAGCCGCGCACTCCTCACGGAGCACGCGCGAGAGATCCATGACCGGGACGAGGGGCCTGGGCGCTAAAGCAGAAAGTCCGCCGCGACGTAGGCATCGGCCCGGATGGCGCCGTCTTCGATGAGCACCGCAAGCTCATTCGCGCCGTCGTTGTCCGTGTTTCCGAGGACGAGCGTGTTACCCGCGCGGTTGACGGTCCATAGGTCGCCGCGACCCGTGTTGTTGCCAAAGTCGAAAGGTTGGTTCCCCGGCCGGGTTTGGTCTGCGTCGATGCTTCGAAGGTCGAGCCGGTCGCCGCCCTCGCGCCCGATGCCACTGAAGTCCTTGATCCGATCGGCACGTTCGGTGGTCGATTGGCGCGTGGCGTTGATCACGAAGAGGTCTGCACCCCTACCGCCGATCAGCACATCGCGTCCGAGCCCGCCGATCAGCGTGTCGTTCCCGCCTTCGCCCTTGAGCCGGTCGTTGCCGTCGCCCCCGAGCAGGCGATCGTTGCCGCCTCTCCCGATGAGTTCGTCGCGGCCTTTGCCGCCGTTGATGACATTCGTCTTGCCGTTGCCAAAGAGAAGGTCGCCATCGTCGCCGCCAGTGAGATTCTCGATTGCGCGGAGGCGGTCGACGCCGGCGCCACCTGTATCCTGTGGTCCCTTCGTTCCGAGCCGGACGGTGACCGGCGCGTCGATGTCGGCATAGGACGCGGTGTCTCGCCCCTTGCCGCCGTCCAAGAGTTCGTTGCCGAGCCCGCCCTGGAGGATGTCGTTGCCTTTTCGCCCGAAGAGAAAGTCGTTGCCGCCGCGGCCGATCAGAACGTCGCTACCGCTACGACCGTCGAAGCCGTCCACGCGGTTGTCGCCCGCCAGGCGGTCGGCGCGGTTGGTGCCGAAGCGGGTGATCACGTCGTCGCCGTTGAGGATTGTCGCCAGCCCGGACGCGCCGGCGCCACCACTCGCGATCGGTATGGTGGGCGTAAAGCTGAGCGCGAACTGGTCGTCTGGTTCGCGCAGTCGATCGCCGACAACCGGGACGTCGACGTAGGCCACTTGCTGGCCTGGCGCGAACGTGAGGACGCCGCTGCGCGCCACATAGTCCTCACCGGCGCGCGCCGAGCCGTCCGCGGTGGCGTACGGCAGTTCGATGGCGGTCGGCGCAGGTGCTGACAGCGCAATCTCGAACCGCGCCGGCGTCCGCCCGCTGTCGGCTTCGATCAACACAGGGCTCGACACGAACATCGCGAGGTCCGGCCCCACGCCGTCGTCGTCCAGCACGAAGCCCGTCGTCCGCAATGCGGGCAGGCCCCCGCTCAACACGCCGTTCGTCGGATCCACCTATTCGAGGACGACCGCCTCGTCCACCTCGTCATCACGGTCGAACAAAGTCGTTACTTCTAGCGTCTTGGTGGTCTCGCCCGGCGCAAAGACAAGCTCGCCGCTGACTCCGCGGAAATCGACATCTTCGGCGGCGCTCCCGCTCAGGGTGCGATACTCGACGGTTACCGGCGTAGCCGACGCTTCGGACAAACCAACGGCGAACTCAAGCCGGTCGCTCTCCTCCGCCGGGTCGTCCAGCGCGGATGCGGAGATCTCGGGTGCTCCGGCATCGTCATCGAGAATCCTCGCAACGCCGACCGCGCCCGCAAACCCGTTGGCAACGGGAATGGTTGGCGTCACCGCGAGGCCGAACACCTCCACGCCCTCTCGTGCCGTGTCGCCCTTGACCGGCACGTCGACGAAGGCAACGCGCTGACCGGCGGGCAAGTCGAGGACACCCGAGGTCCGGACGTAGTCGCCACCACCGCGGGCGGAGCCGTTGATCGTTTGGTAGGGAAGCTCGATCGCGTCCGGCAGCGGTTGCGAGAAAAGGATCTCGAAGCGCGCGGATGTGCGATCGAGATCACCCTCAACGATCACCGGGCTTGAGACAAACAGCGCGAGGTTGGGCCCGACACCGTCAGCGTCGAGGATGCTGCCGGTGGTACGAAGGACGGCATCGTCACCGGACGGCACGGCCCCGTTCGGCTGGGCCAGTTCGAGTACCAGCATCTCGTCGGTCTCATCGACCCGGTCGAAGAAGGTCCGAACATCGATAGTTTTCGATGTCTCACCCGGGCTGAACACCAACCGCCCGCTGGCTTCACGAAAATCTACGCCCTCAATGGCCGTGCCGCTCAACGTGCGGTAGTCGACGGTGACCGCCGTAAATGCGGGCTCGGACAAGTTCACCACGAACTCGACGGCATCGCTTTCGGCTGCCGGGCTCTGCACGGCCGACACTGACAGTTCGGGTGCGCCCGCGTCGTCGTCGAGGATCTGGGCGAGACCGACGGTACCGATCCCGCCGCTGGCAACCGGTTGTGGCGGGGTCAGCACAAGGCTGAAGTACTCGTCACCCTCGGCGTCTGTGTCGCTGACCACGTCGATGTCGATGGCGGTCTCTTGCTGGCCTGGCGCGAAGCTGAGCTGGCCGTTCGCGGCGCGATAGTCCTGTTGCGCAACCGCTGAACCGTCGGCCGTCGCGTAGGGCACGTCGAATCCCGAGGGCGCAGGTCGGGAGAGCGCAATATCGAAGCGCGCGAAAGTGCCACCACTATCACCCTCGACGACAACCGGGTCGCCGACAGCCAGTGCGAGATTGGGACCGGTGCCGTCGTCGTCGAGGACAAAGCCGATAGCTCGCGCGACAGCGCCGCCGTCCGCAAAGCTGTCGCCGACCGGATCGAAGAGTTCGAGGACAAGCGATTCGTCGACCTCATCGTTACGGTCGCTTAAGCTCCGAACCTCGATGGTCGCCGACGTTTCCCCCGGTGCGAACGATAGCGTACCGGTCGTATCACGAAAATCGACGCCCTCGATCGCGGAGCCAGAAACCGTACGATAACCTACGGTGACCGTCGTAAATGCTGATGCCGAGAGCGTTACTATGAACTCAAGAGCGTCGCTTTCTTGTGCGGTTGCTTTCTCTATGCTTATCGTCATTGCCCTCTCCAATGAAAACTAAACCTAGTTCTATAACTCGGTCATTGCCCACTCGATCCATGTGTCTTGGTGGCGCCAAACAGCGGTCGAACATTGGCCGAAGTAGGAATGTCGGCGCAAATTAGGCCGAAAGCAGCGTGGCCCAACAAGGGGATCTTTAGGGCAAACACCGAATCACGAACAGCATCTCCCGCAGCCCGTCAACGAGACAACTTCAGAAATTCTGGACTTAACGATTGTGCCGGTCAATGCACCAATCGGCGATGAGCTGCACCGGGCTCAGGCTGCGGCCGGACCCTCGCGATGATCGCGGATGTAGACGTCCAGCTCTGCCGCTTCGGTCGAGCTGAGCCTAAGGCCGAGCTTGCTGCGCCGCCAGAGGACGTCATCCGCCGTGCGGGCCCATTCCTTCGCCATCAACCAGCGGACCTCGGTCTCGGTCAGGTTCCAGCCGAAGGTGCGACCGAGATCGGCGGCGTCCGACGCGTCGCCGAGGATCTCGCGGGCGTCGGTGCCGTAGGCACGAACGAGGCGGAGCGCCCAGCTCGGGTCGAGGAACGGGTGCTGGCGACGGAGGTCGGCGGCCAGGGCGTCGACCTGATCATGGGGGAAGTCGCCGCCGGGCAGGGGGGCTCCCGCCGTCCACGTCGTCTTCAGGTTCGGAAAGTAGGGCTCCAACTTGCCAACGGCGGCTTCGGCGAGCCGACGGTAGGTCGTGATCTTGCCACCGAACACGTTGAGGACGGGCATGGCACCGTCCTGGTCGTCGACATCGAGCACATAGTCGCGGGTTGCCGCGGTCGCCGAGGACGCGCCGTCGTCGTAGAGCGGCCGGACGCCCGAATAGCTCCAGACAACGTCATCCTCGGCGACCGGATGCTTGAAGTACTCGGACACGGCCGTCCGCAGGTACTCGGCCTCGGCCGGCGTGCAGACGGCGTCCGCGGGCGAGCCCTCGTGCTCCTGATCCGTCGTGCCAACGAGCGTGAAGTCGTGCTCGTAAGGGATGGCGAAGACGATGCGCCCGTCGGCATTCTGGAAAATGTAGGCGCGATCGTGATCGAATAGCTTCTTGGTGACGATGTGACTGCCGCGGACGAGACGAATGTGTGCCGGCGCGTTGCGGCCGATCCGTTGCGTCAGCACCTCGTCCACCCACGGACCGGCGGCGTTGACCAGGCATTTCGCCACGATCTCGTGCTGCTCGCCCGTGTCGCGGTTCTCCACAGCAAGGCGCCAGCGGCCGTCGGCGCGCTCGGCGCGGAGGCAGCGGGTGCGGGTGGCGATCGTGGCGCCAAGCCGCTTGGCATCGCGGGCGTTCAGCACGACCAGCCGCGAATCCTCTACCCAGCAGTCCGAGTACTCGAAGCCCTTGACGAAGCTGTCCACCAACGGCGCGCCGACCGGGTTCGCGCGCAGGTCGAGGCTGCGCGTGCCCGGCAGGATCTTGCGGCCGCCGAGATGGTCGTAGATGAACAGTCCGAGCCGCAGGAACCAAGCCGGTCGCATGCCCGGATGATGCGGCAGGACGAAGCGCAGCGGCCAGGCGATGTGCGGCATCGCCCGGAGCAGCGTCTCGCGCTCGATCAGAGCCTCGCGAACGAGCCGGAACTCGTAGTACTCCAGATAGCGCAAGCCGCCATGAAACAGCTTCGTCGAGGCGGATGACGTCGCTTGCGCCAGGTCGTCCTGCTCGCAAAGATAGACGCGGAGACCACGGCCAGCGGCGTCGCGGGCAATCCCGCAGCCATTCACCCCGCCGCCAATGACGGCCAGGTCAAAAGGGCTATCCGTCGCCTCACTCTCCGTCATCATCTTCTCCCTCCCTGCCGTCAGCGACCTCGATGGCGACCTCCGCCTTCGCCGCGGCGGCGGCAAAGCTCTCGGGCGGCGGTTGGTCGGTGACGAAAACGTCGATGTCGTCGAGTTCGCACACGCGAATGGGCGCCGTGCGCTCGAACTTCGAGTGGTCGGCGACGAGCAGCACGCGCCGGGCGCTGGCAACGATCGACCGCGCCACCGTCACCTCGCGCATGTCGAAGTCGAGGATTGCGCCGTCGCCGTCGAGGGCTGAGGCTCCGATCACGGCATAATCGACCTTGAAGCGGTGCATGAAACCGGCGGCCTCATCGCCGACGATGGCGCCGTCCGATGGTCGCACCATGCCGCCAGCGAGGAACATGTCCTTGACCGGTGCGCCGGCGAGGACGTTCACGACATTGATGTTGTTGGTGACGACAACGAGGTCGCGCTTGCGGCGCAAGGCGTGGGCGACCTGCTCCGTGGTCGTGCCGATGTTGAGAATCACCGAACAGCCGTCCGGCAGCATTGCCGCCGTCCGCGCGGCGACGCGCCGCTTCTCATCCTGCGCCAGCATGCGCCGCTCGGCGTAGCCGACATTGGAGACGGTGTTCGCCAGACCGGCGCCGCCGTGGACACGGGCGAGCAGGCCGAGCCTGCTAAGCTCGTTCAGATCGCGGCGGATTGTTTGGGTCGTCACCCCGAAGTTGGCGGCAAGCTCGTCGACCGCAACCCGGCCGGCGACGCGAGCGCGGGCCATGATCGCCGCTTGGCGCTGGCTGAGGTCGCGGGCAAGGAACGTGTCGGCCATGGTGCGATGCGAACGTGAGGTACATTCATATGAAAACAGATTTTTTCGCTTGACGCAAAATGAAAACCGAGCCGACACTCCCCTCACTCAGAAGAGGCAAGCAGGGTCCGCTTCGGCGGACGGAACTAGGGAGGAGACCATGAAAGCGCGCCTTCTTTCGGCAGTCGCGGCGATCGCGCTCGTCGGTCAGGCGCCGGTGGCCTGGGCGGACATGGCCGCGGCAGAGCGCTGGATCAGTGACGAATTCCAGCCATCGGTCCTCAGCGCGGAGGAGCAGATGGCGGAGATGCAGTGGTTCATCGACGCCGCAGCACCCTTTGCCGGCATGGAGATCAACGTGCTGTCGGAGACGATCCCGACGCACACCTACGAGAGCGAAGTGCTGACGCGCGCCTTCGAGGAGATCACGGGGATCAGGGTCAACCACCAGCTCCTCGGCGAGGGCGAGGTCGTCCAGGCGGTGCAGACCCAGCTGCAGACCAGCCGCAATCTGTATGACGCCTACGTCAACGACAGCGACCTTATCGGCACGCATGCGCGCCTGCAGCAGGCAGTCAATCTCACCGAGTGGATGGCGAACGAAGGCGCGGACGTCACCAACCCCAATCTCGATCTCGACGATTTCATCGGCATATCCTTTACGACCGGACCGGACGGCGACGTCTATCAGCTACCGGACCAGCAATTCGCCAACATCTACTGGTACCGAAAGGACTGGTTCGACCGCGAGGACCTGCAGGCGCAGTTCAAGGAGATCTACGGCTACGAT
>CAYUKE010000040.1:0-14264 GCA_964445185.1 uncultured Geminicoccaceae bacterium | reverse complement strand
GCGGGGCACGAAGGGGGCGGCGCTCACAACCTACTTGTCGCTCGCCGGCCGCTACTGCGTGCTGATGCCGAACACGCCCAAGGGCGGCGGCATCTCGCGCAAGATCAGCACCGGCGCCGATCGCACCCGTCTGAAGAAGGTTGCCGCCGACCTGGACGTGCCGGAAGGCATGGGGCTGATCATTCGCACCGCCGGTCAGGAACGGACGAAGCTCGAGATCCGTCGCGACTACGACTATCTGCTGCGGCTGTGGAGCGACATCCGCGACCGCACCCTAAACTCGGTGGCACCTTGCGAGATACACGCCGAGGCTGATCTCATTCGCCGCGCGATGCGCGATCTCTACGCCAACGACATCGAGGAGGTGCTGGTCGAAGGCGAGGGCGGCTACAAGGCGGCGAAAGCGTTCATGACCATGCTGATGCCGTCGCGGGCACGGCGGGTGAAGCAGTACAAGGACGACACGCCGCTCTTCTTCGCCTTCAAGGTCGAGGACCAGCTCGACAAGATGCACAACGCGACGGTGCAGCTACGTTCGGGCGGCTCCATCGTCATCCACACGACCGAGGCGCTGACCGCCATCGACGTGAACTCGGGGCGGTCGACGCGCGAGCGGCATATCGACGAGACGGCGGTCAAGACGAACTTGGAGGCCGCCGACGAGGTCGCCCGCCAGCTGCGCTTGCGGGACATCGCCGGTCTGGTGGTCATCGACTTCATCGATATGGCCGAGCATCGTCATCAGCGGCAGGTGGAGAAGCGTCTGCGCGACGCGCTGAAGGTCGACCGCGCACGGTTGCAGGTCGGCCGCATCAGCGGCTTTGGTCTGCTCGAGCTATCGCGTCAGCGGCTCAGGCCCAGCTTCCTTGAGCTCAGCGCACAACCCTGCCCCGTGTGCCACGGCATCGGCTTCATTCGCTCAACGGAAAGCGCGGCGCTGCAGGCGCTCCGCCGGGTCGAGGCGATCGGGGTCGAGGGCAAGGCCAGCCGCCTCGCGGTGACGTTGCCCGTCGATATCGCGCTCTACCTGTTGAACCAGAAGCGCCACGCCGTGCAGCGCATTGAGGAGCGCTACAAGCTGGAGGTCCTGGTCCGGGTCGACGACACGCTGGTCGCGGCGGAGTCGCGGGTTGAGATTCTTGAGACCGAGCGCGCTGCCAAGTTGGAGCCGGATGACGAGGCGGTCGCCGCGTCGGCGCCAGCGGAGCCGGGCGAGGAGGCTAAGGCCGAGGCCGTCGCGGATGACAACGCGAAGAAGAAGCGCCGGCGACGCCGCCGGCCGCGTCGCCGCGGTGAGGGCGAGGTTGCGGAGGTTGGGGCCGAAGCGGACGCGCCGCTCGGCGACGAGGCTGCGTCGGACGACCAAGAGGCGTTGCCCGCTGATGCTGCGGACACGCGCGCGGACGAGGAGCCCGGAGCGCCGGAACCTGCGCCACTCGAGGCGGTGGTTGCGAGCGACGATGCACCGGCCGAGGCGACCGACAACGGCGGCGAAGAGGCGGCGGCGAAACCCAAGCGCCGGCGGCGGCGGCGGAAGCCGGAGCCGGCGGAGACCGACGGCGAGGCCATCCCGGCGTCCGCGTCGGACGACGCCGTCGTTGCGGGGGCCTCCGCGCAGACTTCGGCCGACCCGACGGAGCTGGTGCTACCGTTGCTCCCCGATCCCGGTCCCTTCGCCGAAGAGGTTGTGGCCGATGAGGCCGAGGCGCCGATGCTGGCAGCCCCCTTCCAGGAGCCGGCGCCCGATGCCGCCGCGGCGTCGCGGAGCGACCCAGAGGCTGAGGCGACTGCGGCGGACGCCGCCGCTGCAGACGAGGTCGCCATGCCCTTCGCCGACGGTGACGAAGGTCAGTCGAGCAATGGCCATGACGCTGAGCCGGGTGACGTGACGGCGGTCGATCCACCGTCGACCCCGGTTGACGAGCGCCCGGGCGTCACCGTGACCGACGCCGCGACTGTGTCGAGCGATACCCGCCGCCAGGGCTGGTGGAGCCGTTGGACTAGGAGCGGCAGCGCCTAAGTGCACCCGTCCTTTGTCGGTTCATCGAGCGGCACCGCGGCGCTGGCGCGCCAGCCACGTGCTCAGCTTCGCGCTGGCGTCGGCGATCGCGCGTGGTTCGCCTGATACAGAGAAGCGCACCCAGCGGTCACCGCTCGTCGCGTCGAAGTCGAGGCCCGGGGTCGCCGCAACGCCGACCTCGTCGAGCATGCGCGCGCAGAGCTCGTTCGTGGACAGGGTGAAAGCGCCGAGGTCCGCATAAAGGTAGAACGCGCCGTCCGCTGGGATGATGGCGTCGCCAGACACTCCTGCCGACCGCAGACCGGTCGCCAGCACCTGCCAGTTCTGCCGGTAGACCGCGCACCTGTCGGCGAACAGATGCTTGTGGGCGAGTGCGGCGAGGGCGGCATGCTGCGCCGGTGCGGGGGCCGAGATGAACAGGTTCTGGGCGAGCCGTTCGACCGTCTCGACTAGATCCGTCGGCAGGACCAGCCAGCCGACCCGCCAGCCGGTGAGGCCAAAGTACTTCGAGAAGCTGTTGATGACGATCGCTTCGGGCGCCTCTGCGGCGAGCGTGATCGTTTGCTTCTCAAAGATCAGGCCATGGTAGATCTCGTCGGCGATGATCCGGGTCGACGACGCGCGGCAGGCGCGGACGAGCGCCTGCAGATCCGCGCGGCCGAGAACGGCGCCGGTAGGGTTGGCCGGGCTGGCGAGGATGAGGCCGTCGAGCGGTGCTGCCCCGGCAAGGTCCTTGGGCACGGGCTGGAACGCGCAGAGACGATCGGGGCGAAGGATGACCGGGGTCAGATCGAGCGCGCTCGCCATCGTCTTGTAGGCCGGGTAGCCCGGTTCGGTGATGCCGATGCGCGCGCCCGGGTCGAAGCCGGCGAGCAGCGCAAGGACGAACGCGCCGGACGCGCCGACGGTGACCGCGATCCGTGAAGGCGGCACGTCGACGCCGTACCAGTCGGCGTAGAGCGCGCTGATCGCTTCGCGGAGCGCCGGCATCCCAAGCGCCTCGGTGTATCCGAGCGGCGCCTCCAAGAGCCGCGCGGCGATCGCGTCGCGGACCGGAGCGGGCAGCGTGCCTCCCGGTTCGCCGACTTCGAGGTGGACGACGGCTTGGCCGCGCGCGGCGCGCGCGTTGGCGGCAGCGAGCACGGCCATTGCGCGGAAAGGCTCGACGCGGCTCCGGCGCGACGCCGTCGCGGCCTTACGTATCGACATCGCGGTTGCAAGCTCCGGTGCGGAGGCCGATCTTCGGTTTGGGGATAAAGGGAGCGCCGATGACCCGGGCGATTCTGCGTCGACTGATCGTTGCTGTTGCCTTGTTTCTCGTCGTGACGCCCGCGCTTGCTCAGCTTCGGATCATCCGGGACGCCGAGATCGAGACCACGATCCGCGACCTCTCGGCGCCGATTTTCTCGGCCGCAGGTGTTTCGCCGTCAAGCGTCGCCGTCCACCTGATCGTCGACGACCAGCTCAACGCCTTCGTCGCCGGCGGCCAGAACCTCTTTCTGTACACGGGCTTGCTGATGCGCTCGGAGCAACCGGAGCAGCTGGCCGGCGTGATCGCCCACGAGACCGGTCACATCGCCGGCGGCCACCTGGTGCGCCTCGCGGACGCGCAGCGCAGCGCGACGATCGAGCAGATCCTGGCGACCATCCTCGGTGCTGCGACCGTCGTCGCCGGCGCACCGGAGGTCGGCGGCGCCATCATCGCCGGTGGTCAGGGCTTTGCGGTCCAGAACTTTCTCGCCTTCTCTCGCAGCCAGGAGCAGGCGGCGGATCAGGCCGCGGTAAGCTACCTCGATCAGGTCGGCATCGGTGCGCAGGGGCTGCTCGAGTTTTTCGAGGTTCTGGATCAACAGCGCTTGCTGTCAGGCGCCCGCGAGAGCCCCTATCTGCAGACCCATCCGCTCACCCGCGACCGCATCACGTTCGTCGAACGCCACGTCGCCCGCTCGCCGGTTAGCGGTGCCGTAGCCCCTGGGGCCCGGGAGCGGCACGCCCGCATGGTGGCCAAGCTCACCGGCTATCTCGAGCTTCCCAGTCGAGCTGTTCGAGCTTTCGACGGGCGGGATGACGTGGCGGCGCGGTACGGACTGGCCATCGCGACCTACCGGCTCAACCACGTGGCGGGAGCGCTCCGCCAGATGGACGACCTTCTCCGCCTGGAGCCTGACAACCCGTACTTTCATGAGCTGAAGGGCCAGATCCTGCTGGAAACTGGGCAGGTCGACGCCGCGGTCGAACCGTACCGGACGGCGGTCGAGTTGGCGCCGTCGGCGGCGCCGCTGCGGTTCGGCTATGGCCGCGTGCTGCTGGAGGCTGGCGATCCCGAGGCCGCCATTCAGCCATTACGGTGGGTGGCGCGAGCGGAACCGGGCAACGCGTTGGCTTGGCGGACGCTCGGTATCGCGCTCGGCCGCGCGGGCGATCTCGGCCCGAGCAACCTGGCGCTCGCCGAGGCGGCGATCCTGCGCCGTGACCTCGATGATGCGGGCCTCTTCCTCGCGCGTGCCGATGATCTCGTCGAAGGCGGAACGGACCGCCAATGGCTCCGCGACCTGGAAAGTGCCTTCGAGGTTGCGCTCGAGCAGCAGCGGCGCCGCTGAAACGCGATCGTGATTGGCGAGCCGTGAAAGCGCCCGCTAGCCGACCCTAACCGTGAAGATCACAAGGAGATGAGTGTGCCCCGTGTCTGCACCGCCCTCGCGCTGGTCCTCGCTGTCGCCAGCCCCGCCGCGGCCCAAGCGCAAGATTTCGGCCGCGATGATGTCGAGGGCATCGTGCGCGAGCTGCTGCAGCGCGAGCCGGAACTCGTCATCGATGCCATCCAGCGGTTCCAGCAGCGCGAGGAGGCAGCGCGTGCAGCTGCGGCGCAAGAGGCGATCGGCCAACGGATGGCGGCCATGCACTCGCCGGAGCACCCGAGCATCGGCCCCGCCGATGCCGCGGTCACGGTGGTCGAGTTCTTCGACTATCGCTGCGGCTTTTGCCGGCGCGTGCTGCCGTCGATCGCGGCGCTTGCCGAAGCGAACGACGACCTTCGCGTCGTGTTCATCGATTTCCCCGTCCTCGGTCCCGATAGCCTGAGGGCGGCGCAGGCGAGCGTTGCCGCGTGGATGCAGAAGCCAGAGATCTACATGGCGTTTCACGAGGCTCTGATGACGGCGAATGACCTGACCGCGCCCGGAATCGAGGCGCTTGCCGACGCACACGACCTCGATACCGATCGGCTGTTCGCTGACATGCAGGGTGACGCTGTCCGCAGCCGCCTGGAGGCGAACTTCGCCATCGCTCAGGAGATCGGCGTCGAGGGAACCCCCGCGTTCGTCATCGGCGACCGGCTCGTCGCCGGCGCGGTCCCGCTCAGCCAGCTCGAAAGTGCCGTTGCGGACGCTCGCGACGAGACCTGAGACAGCAAAACGCCGCCGGAAGATACCTCCGGCGGCGTTGTTCGATCTGCCGCCAAAAAAGTAAGCGCGTTTACTTCTTCACGTCGGCCCACGTGCGACGCATCATGGCGTAAAACAGCAGCGCCATGACGGTACAGAACAGCATAAACCCAACGCCAAGCTGCTTGCGCTCCTCAAGCTTCGGCTCTGCTGTCCACATGAGGAAGTGCGAAACATCAGCAGCCATCTGCTCCACCGTCGCTTCCGTTCCATCCTCGTAGACGACGAGGTCAGGGTAGAGCTGTGGCGGCATCGCGATGATGTGGCCAGGATAATACTCGTTCCAATAGTTGCCGGGCGGTAGATCGGCGCCTCGCTCTTCGTCGTAGCCGAGAAGCAGGCTGTAGAGGTAGTCGGGACCGCCGACACGGGCTTTGGCGATCAAGGACATGTCCGGCGGTGCCTTGCCGTGTATCATCGCCGCTTCGGCGTTGTTCCGGTACGGCGACGGCCACGTGTCCTTGGGCAGGGCCGGGCGTTCGAACATGTCCCCGAACTCGTCGGGGCCGTCAGTGACGAAGTACTGAGCGGCGAAGGCCTCGACCTCCTCGGGCGTGTAGCCGAGATCCGTCAGCGTCCGGAACGCGACATGCTCCAGCTTATGACAGGCGGCGCAGACCTGATTGAAGACCTGGAGCCCACGCTGCTTCGCGGCGTCGTCGTAGCTGCCGAAGACACCATCGAACGACCAGCCGGGTTGTAGCAGGTCCACGGCCGGGCCGGCCGCCGAAGCCCGGTCGACCGGACTGAGGATGAGGGCCGCGCCTAGTAGCGCGGCGCTGATGGCAGTTCGCATTCGTCTCACTCCGCCGGCTGCGCTTGGGCGCCGAGCGGCGACGCCGTGGGCAGGACTGGCTTGTTGATGCTCTCTGGCACCGGCCGCGGGCGTTCGAAGCGACCGAGCAGCGGCAGCAGCACGAGGAAATGAAAGAAGTACCAGGCGGTCGCGATGAGGCCGACGGTCGGCCAGATCCCCTCTGCCGGCTTCGCGCCAACATATGTGAGCACGACGATGTCGATGACGAGGATCCAGAACGCCCAGAAGTAGATAGGCCGATAGGTCGCACTGCGAACCTTGGATGTGTCGAGCCAGGGCAAGAAGAAAAGGAGGATGATTGAGCCGAACATCGCGATGACGCCACCGAGCTTAGCGTCGATCAGCACGAAGCCGAAAAGCCCGATGTCGAACGTGATCGAGCGCAGGATGGCGTAGAAGGGTAGAAAATACCACTCAGGAACGATGTGCGCCGGCGTTACCAACGGATTGGCGGGGATATAATTGTCGGGATGGCCAAGGAAATTCGGTGCGAAGAAAACGAAGAAGCCATAGAAAAGGAGAAAGACAAAAAGGCCGAACGCATCTTTGATGGTGTAGTAAGGATGGAATGGAATTTTATCTTTCTTGGTGATGTCGATGCCAACAGGATTGTTTGAGCCGTGCTCATGCAAGGCCAAGATATGCAGGAAGACCATCGCGAAGATCGCGAACGGCATCACGTAGTGCAGCGAGAAGAACCGCTGCAGCGTCGGGTTGTCGACTGAGAAGCCGCCCCACATCCACGTGCCCAGCGCATCGCCCACCAGCGGCACGGCACTGAACAGGTTGGTGATGACGGTCGCGCCCCAGAAGCTCATCTGGCCCCAAGGCAGCACGTAGCCCATAAACGCCGTCGCCATCATCAGAATAAGGATGATAACGCCGAGAATCCAGAGCAACTCTCGCGGTTGTTTATATGATCCGTAGTACAGGCCGCGGAAGATGTGGATATAGACAACGATGAAGAAAAAGGATGCGCCGTTGGAGTGCATGTACCGCATCAGCCAACCAAAGTTGACGTTGCGCATGATATGTTCGATGCTGGCAAACGCATAGTCAGCGTGCGGTGTATAGTGCATGACCAGAATGATGCCGGTCACGATCTGGATCATCAGCATGATCCCGGCGAGGGAGCCGAAGTTCCAGAAGTAGTTGAGGTTTTTCGGCGTCGGGTAGGCCACGAGCTCCTTGTGAGCCCATGAAACGACGGGCAAACGGTAGTCTATCCAACCGAGCACGCCGGTAAACTTCGGCGTCGGCGTATCAGCGCTCATCAGTCACTCCTTGGCTCCGCGGCGGCCTAGCCGATGGTCACTTCGGTGTCAGAGGTGAAGGTGTAGGGCGGCACATCCATGTTGCGCGGTGCAGGGCCGCGACGGATGCGCCCGGCACTATCGTAGTGCGAGCCGTGGCACGGACAGAACAAGCCGCCAAAGTCACCCTTCGGTTCACCCACGCGATTGCCCAACGGCACGCAGCCGAGGTGCGTGCAGATGCCGATCTGGACGAGCCACTGCGGCCGCGTGACGCCAGCCGCGTCTGTCGTTCGCTCGGCGTCCGTTTGCGGATCGCGCAACGTCGCCACATCGACCGATTCGGCCTCCTGGATCTCGGCGGCCGTTCGGTAGCGGATGAACACCGGCTTGCCTCGCCACTGGACGGTGATCGCCATGCCTTCCTCTATCGTCGACAGGTCGACGTCGATGGAGGCGAGTGCCAGCACATCGGCGGAGGGGTTCATCTGGTGAATGAACGGCCAAGCTACCGCGGCGATCCCGATGCCGAAGCCGGTCCAGCCGACGATTTGGAGAAAGTCGCGGCGCGACTCGCCGCCCGCAGCATCGGATGCCATTTGTGTCCCATCGCCTTTACCAAGATAACCTCGGAAAATAGGCAGCACGTGAGTTGTGGACAAGCCCCGGTTCGTCGCATGGATGCAGATCTGCATTTTGCATTTTACGAACCTGACATACCGCAAAACGTGGGCGGAGCCGTGCGCTTGGCGGCGGCTTTGAGCTGCCCGCTGCACCTTATCGAGCCGTTCGGCTTTGTGTTCACGCCGCAAAAGCTGCATCGCGCAGCCCTTGACTACCACGCGCACGCGACACTCAGGCGGTATGCCGGCTGGTCTGATTTCGAGAGTTGGCTGGGCGCTCGCGGCGCCCGCGTGATCCTGTTGACGACGCGCGGCTGTCAGGCCTACGCGACGGCGCGGTTTCACCCCGGCGACGTACTCCTCTGCGGTCGGGAAAGTAGTGGCGTGCCGGACCATATCCACGCTGCTGCCGAACTTCGGCTGGTCATCCCCATGCATCCTGCGGTGCGCAGCTTGAACGTCGTCACGGCGCTGGCGATGGTCGCCGGCGAAGCGCTGCGTCAGCTGCGCGGAGACGCGGCCGGGCAAGCGAACCCATGAGCGAAGCCTGTCCGGTTCACGCCGACACCGCGATCGAGCAGCGCAAGGGCGAAGCGCGCCGCTGGTTCGAGAGCCTTCGCGATCGTCTGTGCGCGCAGCTCGAGCAACTCGAGGATGCTGCCGTCCATCCCGCGACTAGGCACCTAGCCGCCGGCCGCTTCGAACGGCGGGCCTGGACACGTCCAGGCGGGGGCGGTGGTGTCATGGGCCTGATGCGGGACGGTCGCGTGTTTGAAAAGGCCGGCGTGAACGTGTCGACGGTCTGGGGACGCTTCACCCCTGAGTTCGCCGGTTCGATCCGCGGCGCTGCCAGCGACCCCCGCTTCTGGGCGAGCGGGATCTCGGTCGTGATCCACCCCCGGAGTCCGCACGTTCCGCCGGCGCACATGAACACGCGGCACATCGTCACGACGGAGGCCTGGTTCGGCGGCGGTGCGGACCTCAATCCGATCTTTCCCGACGATACGGAAACGGCGCGATTTCACGCGGTGCTCGCGGCGGCCTGCGGGCAATATGCCAGCGACGCCTATGCTCGGTTCAAGGCTTGGGCAGATGACTATTTCTTCATTCCGCATCGAGGCGAGCCGCGGGGTGTCGGCGGCATCTTCTACGACGACCTGGCCGGCGATCTCGACCTTGCGTTCAGCTTCACCCGCGCGGTCGGCGACGCTTTCGTCGGCGTCTACCCCGAGCTCGTATCGGCCAAGATGGCGCGTCCTTGGTCGGACGAGGAGCGGCGCACGCAGCTGGTGCGGCGTGGTCGTTACGTCGAGTTCAACCTCGTCTATGACCGTGGTACGCAATTCGGGCTTCGCACCGGTGGCAACCCAGAGGCGGTGCTCATGTCGCTTCCGCCCCTGGTCGCCTGGCCCTGATCGCCCGCACCCCCAACGCATCGAGATGGTTCATGGACATCAGCAAGATTCCGCCCGGGGCCAATCCGCCTGAGGAGATCAACATCCTTATCGAAGTGCCCCTTCGCTCTGATCCGATTAAGTACGAATTCGACAAATCCAGCGGTGCGATCTTTGTCGATCGCTATCTCTACACGTCCATGTTCTATCCGGCGAATTATGGGTTCATTCCGAATACGCTCTACGACGACGGTGATCCGGTAGACGTGCTGTTGGTGGGGCGGATGCCGCTGGTCCCAGGCTGTGTCGTCCCTTGCCGGCCAATCGGGGTGCTCGAACTCGAGGACGATGGTGGGCATGACGAGAAGTTGCTCGCCGTGCCGGTGCACAAGGTCTCGCGACTGTACGACAACGTGATGAACTTCGACGATCTGCCCGAGATCGATCTATTGCAGATCCAACATTTCTTCGAACACTACAAGGATCTCGACCAGAACAAATGGACCCGCGTCGGTAGTTGGCTCGATGCGGACGAGGCGCGGCGGATCGTGAGCAAGAGCATCGCGATGTTCGAGGAAACGGCCTGAGCAGTGCCGCTGTCGCCGCCGGTCCCCCGAGCCGCCGTGCACCACCGGGCGATCGATTGCCGGGGGTATAGGCGCGACGACGGCTTGTTCGACATTGAGGCGCGGTTGACCGACACCAAGGCGTACCCGGTCGACAACCGCTGGCGCGGACGGCTTGAGCCGGGTACGCCGATCCACGACATGTGGCTGCGGCTCACCGTCGACGCCGACCTCAACGTTGTCACCGTGACCGCGGTGACCGATTCGGCACCCTATCCTGTGTGCAGCGCCATCACGTCCGCCTTCGCTTGTCTCGAAGGCTTACGCATCGGCCCTGGCTGGCGGCGCGCCGTGACTCAGCGTTTGGGCGGCGTTCGCGGCTGCACGCATCTCGTTGAATTGCTCGGCCCGCTGGCGACCGCCGCCATGCAGACCGTGCTGCCCTTGCGGGCACGAAGCGAACCTCCGCCGGACCGTCCTCCTGGACACCTCGATAGCTGTCATGCGCTTCGCCGCGACGGTCCTGTTGTCCTGGAACACTATCCGCGCTGGTACGTCCATCCCAGTAAGGCATGATCTAAGCCGTCGGCGCCTCACCGGCAGCGTCGATGGTGATGGCGTGGATTGGATTGCCCATCAGGTCGCCGACGGCGGCGAACACCGCGCGTTGCCGCGCGACGCGGTTCAGCTTGGCAAGACATTGTGCACGAATAATGATTCGAAAATGCGTTGCCAAGCCTACGACGTGACCGACGTGCCCGCGATGCAGGTCGCTCTCGTCGACAACCGAAAGGTGTGCCGGCGCCAGTGCCTTTTCCAGTCTCCGGATCAGCTCGGCCTTCGTTTCTTCAGTCGATGTCATGTGTCTTTCACCTGCCCGTGCCGGTCTGGCCATTTCGCGCTTCGTCGGGGGAATTTAGATCGGAAATTGCTCTGGCAGCGACTTGCCGCACCTCTCGATACCATAATATGTTCTGTCGGTGGACGTTAACCAATTATTGCTCAATCGGCCGTGCTAAGCGTCGTAGTTGAGCGGTGCCGGTCTATAGCCGTCGTCTCAACTGGGAGTCCAACTCCTGTCGTCCCCGGTCGCATCGGTTGTCTGAATTGGACTCACGTGTGACCGCTTCGTAAAGGTGTTTTCGTGGATACCGTGATGAACAGTGCAGCTGGAAAACCCTCCATCAACCCTCGTGGCCGCGCGCGGCCTCAGGACATCGATCGTCACGTCGGTGGGCGGATGCGCGAGCGCCGCATCATGCTCGGCCTGACGCAGCAACAGATGGCGGAACTGATTGGCGTTACCTATCAGCAGGCCCACAAATACGAGAAGGGGATCAATCGTATCGCGGCGGGACGCCTTTACAGCGTTGCACGGGCGCTGGGTGTCGATGTCGGGTTCTTCTTCGAGGGGCTAGACGGTGGTCAGACCTTCGAGCCGACGCCGCAGCAGCGGATGCTGCTGGAGCTCGCGCGCAACTTTATCGCCGTGCCGAACCGCAAGCACCAAGAAGCCATCTGCATGCTTGCCCGGGTTCTCACGGAAGATACCTCGGAACCGCGGGAAAATGGGGCCGGGTCGGCAGCGGCCTGAGCCGTTCATAACGCACCAGGGAAGCGTCGGGCGGCAAGGGCGAAGAAGCGGCTGATAGCGAGTGCGGCGGTGACGCTTAGGCCCGTGCATAAGCCTAGCCAAACCCCGCGCGCGCCCCAATCGAACAGCCAGAGCGCCACCGCCGCCATGCCGAGGCCGCAGGGCCAGTAGCCGAGAAAGGCGAGCAGCATCGGGACGGCGGTGTCCTTGAGACCGCGCAAGAGCCCGCCAGCGACCACCTGCAGGCCGTCGGCGACCTGAAACAGCGCCGCGACCTGGAGCAGTCCTACGGCGGTGGCAACGAGTGCTGCCTGACCCGACGGGTCATCGATGAACGGGCGCACGAGTAGCCACGGGACCGCGAGAAACAGCGCCGCCGACGTCAACATGATGATCAGCGTCAGGCCCACCGCGAGGTGGCCGACGCGGCGCACGGCGGCGCCGTCGCGGCGTCCGGCGGCGAGGGCGACCCGGATCGTCGCCGCCTGGCTCAATCCCAAGGGTAGCATGAATACGATGGCGCAGAGCTGGAGCGCGACGTTGTGGGCGGCGAGCGCGACGGCGTCGATCGTGCCCGTGAGCAGCGCCGCTCCCGAGAACATGCCGATCTCGAGGAGTAGCGTGCAACCGATTGGCAGCCCGAGCCGCAGCACCGCGCCCAGCTTCGACCAGTCCGGGCGCCACAGCCGCGCGAGCACGCGGTAGCGACGGTAGGGCCGCCGTTGCGTGGCGATCGTTGCCAGGAGGGCGAACGCCAGGACGTTGACCAGGGCCGATGCGAGGCCGGCACCGACCAGCTCCAGGCGCGGGAGCCCCCAGTGGCCGAAGATCAGCGCATAGTTTGCCGCCGCGTTGACGATGACGGCCATGGCCATCACGCCGACCACCGCCCGCGTGTGGCCGAAACTGGTGATGAAGCCCCGCAGCACCATCGTCATCGCGGCGAAGGGAAGGCCCGCCGCGGCAGCCGCGAGGTAGCTTTCGGCATCGGCGGCGACCTGTGGGTCCTGGCCGAGCCGCGTGAGGAGCGGCGCCGAGAAGCCCAGGACCAGCGCCACCGGCAGCGTCACCATCACCACCGCCCAGAGGCCCTGGCGGACGCTCCGGCGGACTTGGCGTGGCCGTTTCGCTGCGAGCGCTTCGGCGACTAGCGGCGGCACGGCGGCGGCAACGCCGATGCCGAACATGGCCGGCACGATCCAGATGCTCATCGCCAGGCCGCCGGCGGCGAGCGCATCAGTCCCCAGCCAGCCGATCATCACCAGGTCGGTCGTGTTGATGGCGATCTGGCCGAGCTGGGTGATCGCGAGTGGCGCGGCCAGACGTAAGAGCTGACCCAGCTCGTTCGGCGGTCGGATCGCCATGGTCGGCGGGACCGCACGAACCCCACGCATGTCAGTTGTCCTTAGGCACCCGGGAGTTGCAGTACCCGGCTCGCGAGGCGTGGCGTGGGATGCAAGGCGTAGGTCCGCTGCCGCAGTTCGGCCATCAACGCTGTCCGATCGCCGAAGCCGCGCAGGACCGAATAGGGGATCAGCTCTCCGATCTCGACGCGCTGGCGCGTGCCGATCTTGTTCGCCACCTCGTGGAACAGCAGCGACAGCCTGAGTGTCCCGCTGACGTGGCTCGCCAACTGGAACAGCCGGCTGTTCTGGCCGACGAAGCAGACCGGGAGCACCGGTGCCTCGACGGCGTGGATCAGCCGCGCGGTGAACGGTTTCCAGACCGGATCGACCGCCGTGCCGAACGCCCGCGGCGACGTCGAGACGGTGCCACCGGGGAAGACGACAAGGACGCCACCGGCCTTCAGCACGTCAAGGGCGACACGCCGCGAGCGCAGGTTGGTCGCGCGGGCGTCGGCGGTGTCATTGAAGTCGATCGGCAGGATGTACGCTGCGGCCTCGGCGGAGCGGGTCAGGAGACCATTCGCGAGGATCCGGAAGTCCGGTCGACGCTGCTGGATCAGATGCCCGATCATGAGGCCGTCGAGCACGCCGTACGGATGGTTGGCGACGACCACGACGGGGCCGCTCGCAGGCAGGCCGTCCAGCTTCTCGGCGTCGAAATCGAGCACGAGGCCGAGGCGACGGATAGCCGAGCCCCAGAAGTCCGGGTCCGCCGCGGTCAGGTGCTGCTCGTAGAGACGGCGCAGCCGCGGCTTGCCGGTGAGACGCTCGATCGAGCGGATCGCGAACCGACGCAGCTTGCTGTCCGTCGGATCGGCGTAGGTGAAATCCGAAAGCTGGCGCAGGACGTCGCCGCGCGCGGGCTCGGCCGGCGCGGGCGGTGCGATACTCGGCTCGGATCTAAGCACGCTCACGGCGGACGTCTCGACGAAGGTTGTGAACGAGGCTCGACGTGTCCCAGCGGCCACCACCGGCCATCTGCACCGCTCGGTAGAATTGGTCGACCAGCGCGGCGACCGGCAAAGGCGTTCCGTTGCGCCGCGCTTCGTCGAGGCAGATGGCCAGGTCCTTGCGCATCCAGTCGACGGCGAAGCCGAAATCGAAACGGCCTTCGGTCATCGTCCCCCAGCGATTGTCCAATTGCCAGC
>CAYUKE010000039.1:0-14298 GCA_964445185.1 uncultured Geminicoccaceae bacterium | reverse complement strand
AAAGGACTTTTGTTGTTTGTTTTGTGCCAGTGCTGGAGGGCCTGGTCGAGGTTGGTTTGGTAGGGGTATTTGAGTTGTTTGAGGACGGCGGGCTCGATGTTGGTTGAGCGGACGAGCTTGGTGATGCGGTCGCGGTTGATGCCGTTCTTGAGGCCGAGGCTGTTGAGGGTCTCGAAGCCGCGGGCGGCGAGGTGCATCAGCGGCAGGGGCACGGTGCCGCGCGGCTTGGCCAGCCCGGCGACGCGGTGGAAGGCGTCGCAGATCTCCTCGATGGTGTAGTCCTTCGGGTAGCAGAAGTTGAACAGGGCGCTCGGCTGGCCCTGGTCGTGGACGAAGCCGATGGCGCGGACCAGCTCCTCGACATAGCCGCAGGCCTTGATCGTGTCGCGCCGGCCCGGATAGAGGAACAGGCCGCGCTGCAGGCTGCCGGCCAGGCGGGTGAAGTTGCCGTTCTCGCCGGCACCGAAGATCACCGCCGGCCGGACCACCGTCAGGCGGCGGCCGCAAGCGGCGCGCTGCCAGGCTTGGTGCACCTCCTCGGCGAGCAGCTTCGACCAACCATAGGCGCTCTCCGGCGTCGGCGGGGTGGTCTCGCTCTTGCGCGTCTCGTCCGGGCCGTAGACCGCGATCGAGCTGGTGAAGACGATCTCGGCGGCGCCGATCGCCTGGGCGAAGTCGTTGATCCGCAGCGCCCCCTGAACGTTGGTCTCGTAATATTCGTGGGTCGGGTGGCCGGGCGTGCGGTGCACCGCGGCGAGGTTGTAGAGCACCGTCCGCTCGGCCGCCGCGGCGAGGTCGCTGGGGATCGGCCGGCGGACGTCGTGGCGGACATAGGCGACCCCGGGGACGGTGGTCGCCGGCGCGGCGAGGTCGACGGCGACGATCCGCTCGGCGCCACCGCTCTGCTGCAGATGGGCGCAGAGATGACGGCCGATGAAGCCGCTGCCGCCGAACACGATCGCCTGGACGCCCATCCACCGTTCTCCCGAGAGCGCCGCCGCGCCGGCGGCGGCGCCGGCCCCCCGCACCGGGGCCCGGCCGTCACCGACATGGCCCGATTCTCGTGACGACGCCGTAAGATCCTCGTAGGATATGGTCGACCGGGCCGTCCGCAGCCGCTATAGGCCGCCGCCGAGGACCGTTCCAGCCCCATCGCACGGGGGCCGGCAGCCAAGCAGCGGCGGCGCGCCCGCCCACCAGCCCGAGGCCCCGCCACCAGCCAGAGGAAGCGAGCGGTGCGCATCATCGTCCACGACTTCGCCGGCCACCCCTTCCAGGTGCAGCTCAGCCGCGAGCTCGCCCGCCGCGGTCACGTCGTCGCCCACCACTATCTCGACGACGACCAGAGCCCCAAGGGCGCGATGCACCGCCGCGCCGACGACCCGGCGGGCCTCGTCTTCGAGCCGCTGCGCCTCGCCCGCCGTCTCGACAAGACCAACTATGCCCGGCGCTTTCTCCAAGACCTGGAATACGGTCGCGTCGCCTTGGCCGCGGCCCGCCGCTTCGCCCCCGACGTCTACATCAGCGCCAACATGCCGCTCGACCCGCTCGACCGCCTGCAGCGCGGACTGGCCGAGGACGGCGCCCGCTTCATCTTCTGGCAACAGGACTTCTACAGCCTGGCGCTGACCAAGATCCTGCCGCGCAAGCTGCCGCTGGTCGGCGCTGCGATCGGCGCCCATTACCGCCGGATGGAGCGGCGCATCGCCGCCTCGGCCGACGCCATCGTCTGCATCGCCGACGACTTCCGCGATCAGCTCGAGGCCTGGGGCGTCGACACCAGCACGTGCATCATCGTCGAGAACTGGGCCGCGCTCGACGAGATCGCGCCGGTGACGGCGCGGCCGACGGCGTGGCAGCGTGAGCAGGGTCTCGGCGCGCGCCGCGTCGTCCTCTACTCGGGGACCCTGGGCCTCAAGCACAATCCGCTGCTGCTCTGGCACCTGGCCGAGCGGCTGGCCGCCGAGCCGGCGACCGCCGACGTCAGCCTGGTCGTCTGCTCCGAGGGTGTCGGCGCCGACTGGCTGCGCCAGCGCCTGGCCGAGCGGGGCGACGACGCGCTGCCGCTCAAGCTGCTGCCGTTCCAGGCCTATGACCGCTTCGCCGAGGTCCTCGGCGCGGCCAGCGTGGTCACCGCCCTGCTCGAGCCCGACGCCGGGGTCTTCTCGGTGCCGTCGAAGGTCCTCAGCTACATGGCCGCCGGACGCCCGGTCCTGCTGGCCGCGCCTGCGGTCAACCTCGCCGCCCGCACCCTTGGCCGCGAGGGCGCCGGCGTCGTCGTCGACCCGGCCGACACGCAGGCCTTCGCCGAGACGGCGCTCGCCCTGCTCGCCGCGCCCGACAGGGCGGCGGCCTTGGGCCACAACGGCCGCGCCTATGCCGAGCGCGCCTTCGACATCGCCGCCATCGCCGACCGCTTCGAGGCGCTGTGGCAGGCGCGCGCGCCGGCGCTCGCCGCCTGAGCGCCGAGCCGTCCCCGGTTCGTTCAGCCGTCGCCGCTCAGCTGTCTTGGGGGTCGCCGCTGGTCGCCTGCAGATGGTCGGCGAGCCGCAGCGCCAGCTGGACGATGGTCACCGTCGGGTTGGCGTAGCCGCTGCTCGGGAACACCGACGAGCCGGTGACGTAGAGGTTGGCCTGGCCGAACACCTTGCCGTCGCCGTCGACCACCCCGTCCGCCGCCGTCGCCGCCATCCGCGTCCCGCCCATGTGGTGGAAGCCGGCGAGCTCGTCATCGGCCGGCGGCTCGCCCTCGCCGAGCACCCAGGGCTGCAGCCGCAGCCGACCCTGCTCGGTCCGCGCCAGAAACGCCGCCATCCGCTGCGCCGCGGTGCGCGCCGTGCGCAGGTCGAGCGTGCTCTTGCGCCAGTGGAGGCGGACCCGCGGCATCCCCAGCGCGTCGCGCTCCGTGCCGAGCTCGATCCGGTTCGCCGCCCGCGGTTCCTGCTCCCAGGCCGCCCGCAGGAAGGCGCCGGTGCAGCTCAGCTCCTTGCCGACGAAGCGCCGCGACGCCCAGCGCGCCCATTCCGGCGCGACGCAGGCAAGATCGGCGATCAGCCGCTCGGTCGGCTCCAGCCCCGGCACGTGCAGCCGCAGGCAGAAGTTCAGCACCGCCTCGTCCCAGACCGCACCGGTCCGCGGCGCGTAGAAGCCGATCCGCTTGCGCGGCTCGATCAGCTGCGCGCCGTTGCCGAGCAGCACGGCGTCGCCGAGGGTGTAGTGCGGGTGCTCCATCCAGTAGCGGCCGAGGGTACGCGCATCCTTGACCAGCTGGCCGTTGCTCTGGGCGTTGGCCCAGAGCAGCAGGCGGCTGTTCTCGATCCCGCCGGTTGCCAGCACGAAGGCCCGGGCGCGGACCACCCGCTCGACGCCCGTGCGGTCGACCGCGCGGGCGCCGGTGACCCGCCGGCCGTCGGTCTCGAGGCCGGTGACGTTGCCGTCGACCACCAGAAAGATGTTGGCGCCGTCGACCAGCCGCGCCCGATAGGCCTCGCCGAACCGCAACGGGTCGGTGAACTTGAAGTCGACCCGGCGCAGACGGCTGCTGCCGGGCACCGGCATGTCGGGCAGGAGGTCCTCGACCCCGAGGATGGCGTGGGCGGTCGCGAGATAGGGGTCGAGGTCGGCGCGGCGGATCGGCCAACCCATCTCGGCCCGGCCGAGCTTGGGCAGGAAGTCCGCCGCGTCGAGCGGCCGGCACATCCCGCCCCAGTGGTTCGAGCTGCCGCCGAGATAGCGCAGCCGGGCGACGTCGAGGGCGAAGTAGGGATCGCCGATGACCTCGCCTTGGTAGAGCGCCTGCGACCAGGCCGAATAGTCGAGCCCGCCGCCTTCCAACAGGCAGACCCGCCGCCCGGCGGCCGCCAGCCGGTCGGTCACCACCGTCCCCGCCGGACCGGCGCCGACGACGCAAACGTCGAAGAAGTCGCTCGCCCCAAGCGACCCGAGCCCGAGCCGCATCAGTCGTCGTCCGCGCGCAGAACCCAACCACGCTTCACAACAAGCCCGACGCCAACCAACGGGAGAAAACGCAACATCCACCAACTACATGCGCGCCTAGCGAGATCTCGCCGCCGCAAAACAAACGCAGGCCGTTCCGATCAAACGCCAGATGACTCGTGCATGATCTCGCCCGCCATCAACGCACTATGCGAATGCTGGCTGCGGTCGCCTGACGGCGGCCGGATCTATGGCGAATACTTTAACCTATGTGCGCCCGCCGCGCCACCGTCGACGTCGCCTGACCGAATCCGCAACGCGTCAAGGCCGGGGCCGCTCCTGCTCGAGGCGCTCGTACTCACGCGCGTCCGGCACCAGGGAATAGAGAACGCGGGCGGCGATCTCATCGCCAGCGGCGTCTGATGTGAAGCGGTGTTCGAACCCGGCCGTAACGACACCCGCGCCGGGCGGCACGACCAGCGTTTCTGCTTCGACGGCGACGATGCCGGACGGTGTGTCCACGGCCACGGTGAACGGCACCGTTACGGGACCCGGCGGCCGGTTGGCGTCGAGGCGCACGGCGATGGCACTGCCGACAACCACCTCGTCGCCATCCCGCTCGCAGACCGCCGCGACAACGTCGAGGCTGGTGCGCACGGGCACCGACGCTCCCGGATAGCTCTGATCCAAGCGATCCAAACCGGCGACCGCTTCGACCGGCGGGCAGACGATGAGCTGCTCATCTCCGGCGCAGCCGGCCACCACCAACAGCCCGAGGCTGGCGAACGCCCGACGCACGGTCAGAGCGTCTTGTGCGTGCCGTCGCAGAGCGGTTGGCCATTCGTGTGCTTGCACGCGCAGAACCAAAGCCGACCGTCGCTCTCGGCGGTATAGCGGAGTGGGGTGAAGTCGGTGCCCTTGTGGCTGCCGTCGCAGAACGGCTGGTCGGCGCTGCGTCCGCACGCGCACCAGAAGTAAGTCTTACCTCCGGCGACGTCGACCGCGATGGGCGCCTTTCGGGCGATCTCGGGCTCAGGCATGACGGGCTCCTCGCTGCACCGGCGTTGAGCTACCGGGCGAAGCCGCCCCCGACAAGGGGGCAGCCCCTTTGGGTGGTTGTCGTTGCCGCCCGGCCGGCTAGGCTCGTGCGATGAACGACGTTGGAACCCAGTCCTTGCCGAGCCCAAAAGGGCCGGCACCGCAGGTCGATCCGACCCGCCAACCGATCGCCGCACTCGACCACGGCACCAACAATTGCCGGCTGCTCGTCGCTCGCGTCGACGGCGAGCGGTTCCACGTCGTCGACAGCTTCTCCCGCATCGTCCGCCTCGGCGAGGGTCTCGAGCACAATGGCTGCCTCGGCGAGCCGGCGATGCACCGCACTATTCAGGCGTTGCGCATCTGCGCGCGCATCATCAACCGGCACGGCGTCGCCCAGGCCCGCTGCGTCGCCACCGAGGCCTGCCGTCGGGCCAGCAACGCCGACACCTTCGTCGAGCGGGTTCGACTAGCCACCGGCTTGGTCCTCGACGTCCTCGACCAGGAGGAGGAGGCCCGTCTCGGCCTGCTCGGCTGCCTTGCGCTGGCCGATCCACGGTTTCGTCAGTTCTTGATGATGGACGTCGGCGGTGGCAGCACCGAACTCGTGTGGTTCAGGCCGATCGCGAACGGCGGCATCGCCATGCGGGACCTGTCCCTGCCGTTCGGCGTCGTCACGATAACCGAGCGCTTCGGCAGCGACCCCGACGACACCGGCTACCGCGCCATGCAGCAGACCATCTGGGCGGCGCTCGACGACAACCCGGCAGCGCGACGCATCGAGGAGGAAGTGGCCACCGGTCCGCCGCTCCAGGGCATCGGCACCTCGGGTACGGTGACGACACTCGCTGCCCTCCACATGCACCTCGCCCGCTACGACCGTCGCCAGGTCGACGGCACATGGCTGCCGCCGGCTGCCATCGACAGGGTCGCCCAGGCCTTGCGCGCGCGCACGCCCGCGGAGCGCGCAGCGGAGCCGTGCATTGGCCCAGGCCGCGCCGACCTCGTCGTCGCCGGCGCCGCGATCGTCGAGGCGCTTTACGCGCGCTTTCCCTTCGTGGCGCTTCGCGTCGCTGACCGTGGGCTGCGCGAAGGAATCCTTGCCACCCTGGTCGGCGACGGTCTCGACGCCGCGCTACGCCGCCAGTTCGCTTCGGCGGCAATCCCCGTCGAATGAGCCGCAGCAAGCAGACGAAGCAACGGGTCCGGACCGCCCGGGGGCGCGCCGGCGCATCGACGCAATGGCTGCAGCGCCAACTCAACGACCCCTACGTCCATCGGGCCAAGGCCGAGGGCTACCGCGCCCGCTCGGCCTACAAGCTTCTCGAGATCGACCACAAGCAGCGTCTGCTCGAGCGACGGCGCCGCGTTTGCGATCTTGGCGCCGCGCCCGGGAGCTGGAGCCAGGTCTGCGCCCGCCGCGGCATAGCCGTCGTCGGCCTCGACCTGGTGCCCATCGATCCCCTCGCTGGCTGCACGTTCCTCCAAGGCGACTTTCGCGACAGCGCGACCCATGCGCGCCTACTCGACGCGCTTGACGGACCGGTCGACCTCGTCCTCAGCGACATGGCCGCCGACGCCACGGGGCAACGTCTGGTGGATCGGCTCCGCGCAGAGGAGCTGGCCGAAGGCGTCCTCGCCTTCACCGACAGGGTCCTAGCCCCCGGTGGCGATGTTCTGATAAAAGTCGTGAAGGGTGCGGAGGCTGCGGTCCGCCCCGCGGCACTGGCGCGCTTTCGTCAAGTCTTCTTCCTGCGCCCGCCGGCGACGCGCAAGGAAAGCTCGGAGACGTTCCTGCTCGCCCGGGACCGACAGGTCGCGGCAAGCTCGGGCTGACAGGTTGGCGCCCGGGCGACCTGCTTCCGCCCACCGGAACAGCCGATGACGCGGGAGACAGGAACCGTGCGGCGACGGCTCACGGCTGACGACCTAACGGTCTGGGAACGCTTCACCCGGAACGTCGCGCCGCTCAGCGGTGCCCGCGCCGAGCCCGCGCCAGCTGCGCCCGCCGATACGGACGCGCGAGCGACGGCGCCGCCGCAACAGCCAGGCCAACAACAGGCGGCGACGCGGCGCCATGCGGCGGTGCCGGAGACACTGGATCGGCGGACCGCACTGCGCCTTCGCCGCGGCCGATTGCCGATCGAACGATGCCTCGATCTGCACGGCCACACCCTCGCCTCCGGCCACGCCACCTTGCTCGCGTTCCTAAGCCGTGCCCGGGCCGCCGGGTGCCGGCACGTCCTCGTTGTCACAGGCCGCGGACGCGACGGCATCGGCGCGCTCAAGCGCGCCGTACCGCAGTGGCTGGCAGAGGCCCGCTTCACGAGGCACGTCGCGGCCTTTGCCGAGGCCGGTCCGCGCCACGGCGGGGGCGGCGCCTTGTACGTCGTGCTGCGGCGGCGGGATTAGTGCGGCGGCGCACTAGGAGACGCTGGCGACCGTGCGCGCCGCCGGGACGCCGGACGCGGCGTCGACCGGGCGGTAGAGCCCGCGCTGCGAATCGACGGCGCGGAACCGATCGGAAACGCCGAGGATGGTCTCCGTGCCACCGAGAAGAAAGAAGCCATCGGTCGGGACCATGCCCGCCATGGTGTCCACGACCCGCTGCTTGGTCGGCAGATCGAAGTAGATCAGCACGTTGCGGCAGAAGATGACGTCGAAGCGGCCAAACGACTGTTTCAGGTCGAGCAGGTTGTAGTGCTGGAAGCGGACCCGATTGCGCAGGTGCGGCCGCACGATCCAACCGTCGCCGTCTTGCTCGAAGCAGTCGACGAGGCGACGGACCGGCAGCCCGCGCTGAACCTCGAACTGGCTATAGCGCGCCTCGCGGGCGCGGCCCAAGGCCGTCGGTGAAATGTCCGTGGCGAGGATGTCGACCGTGTACCCCTGCAAGAGATGCTTCATGTCGTCGAGGCACATGGCGAGCGAGTAGGGCTCCTGCCCCGTCGACGCGGCGGCGCACCAGATCGAGATCCGCTTGCTCGAACGCCGGCCAGCCACGAGCGCGGGCAGGATGACCTCGGTGAACTGCTGGAAAGGTTTGCCGTCGCGAAAGAAGAAGCTCTCGTTGGTCGTCATCGCATCGACGATCTGATCGACGAGGGCAGGCTCTTGGCGGCCGCGCAAACGCTGAACCAGGGCTGCCACATCCGGAAGGTCGAACCGGCGCGCCACCGGCGCCAACCGGCTATCGAGTAAGTATGCCTTGTCGGGCGTCAGCGCGAGCCCGGAACGGCGCTGCAGGAAGGCGGCGAGGAACTCGAAGTCCGCGGGTGTCATGCGGGCCTCCCGAAGCGTTGGGCCACGCGCTCGGCCAGCGCGTCCAGAGATAGGATCTCGTCCGCGAGACCGGCTTGAGCGACGGCACCGGGCATGCCCCAAACGACGCTCGAAGCCTCATCCTGAGCGATGATGCCGCCACCCTTCTGAGCCACGGCACGCGCCCCGGCGCATCCGTCTTGGCCCATGCCGGTGAGCACGGCGACCAGCAACCGATCGCCATAGACGTCGGCGAGCGAGCGCAGCATCGGATCGGCGGAAGGCCGGCAGAAATTCTCGGGCGGCGTCTGAACTCGCCGAACCACGGTACCGCCGGGCCCACGCTCGACACGCATATGATAGTCGCCGGGAGCCACGTACATCTGGTCCGCCAGCACGAGCTCCCCGTCGACCGCCTCGTGGCAGGGCCGACCGCTCGCTCGGCCAAGCTGATCGGCGAAGAGCGTGGTGAATGTCGGCGGCATGTGCTGGGTGATGAAGACCGGCCCCAACGGTTGCCCTTTGAGTGCGGCAAAGAAGCGGAGCAGCGCCTGAGGTCCACCGGTTGAGCAAGCGATCGCGAGCGCTTCCGGCCGTGCCGAACGGGTCGCGGCGTGACGCCTTGGCGGCGGCGCGGCAGCCGGCCGGGGCCTGGGCGCGGCCATGCGTGCCGGAGAGGGGCCCCGCTCCTTGCGCACCGCTGCTCCCCAGACGCGAACCCGGTCGAGCAGTGCGCGCGCGAAGGCGTCGGCGCCGGCATCGCCCATGCTCGAGGGCTTCGGCACGTAGTCCGCCGCGCCCTTGACAAGCGCCTGGATTGAGACGGAGGCGCCTCGCGTCGTCAGCGTCGAGGCCATGACGACCTTCGGCGGCTTGACCGTGGCCTTGAGGATTTGAGGCAAGGCGGCCAGCCCGTCGAGCACCGGCATCTCGATGTCGAGGATGACGACGTCGACGCTCTGGCCCTGGAGCTGCTTGATGGCGCTCGCCCCGTCGGCAGCAGAACCCGCGACGACAATGTCGGGCGCCGAGCGAAGTAGCTTCATGACGAAGGAGCGGACCACGCTGCTGTCGTCGACGACGAAGGTTCGGATTGGATCGGTCGCAATGGCGGTTGCCGCCGCGGCCGTCGCCGTAGCGTTGCGCGTTGTCATGGCGGGGCCCCTCAGGCGGGCAGCAGGCCGGTTTGGCCCAGCTTGGTCTTGAGAATATCCTCGTCGAACGGCTTCATGATGTACTCGTCGGCACCAGCGTCGAGCGCCTCCTCGATGTGCGGCAGGTCGTTGACGGTCGTGCAGAAGATGACGACCGGGCGCTGACCCTCGCGCAGCCGGCGCAGCGCGCGGAGGAAGGTCAAACCGTCCATCTCGGGCATGTTCCAGTCGAGCACGACAAGGTCGGGCAGGCGGGCGCGCGACATGGCGAGCGCCGCCTTCCCCTCGGCCGCCTCGGCGCCCTCGAAGCCGATGTTCTCGACGATGCGACGAATGACGCGGCGAACCGTCGGCGAGTCGTCAACGACAAGACAGTAGGTCATCTCAGCTGGCCTTCGCGGTGGCGCCGCCGAGCTGGAGGATGCGCGCGACGTCAAGGAAGACGAGCAGCCGTTCGTCCAGGCGGAAGACCCCGGCAGCGACCTCGCGCCAACCGCTGCTCAGCGCCGATGTGTCGCTTTCGAAGCGATCCAAAGGCGCCTCCAAGACCTCGCCAACCTCGTCGATGATCAGGCTGTAGAGCTCGCCGTTAGCGTCGACGACGACGCTCATGTTCTGCGCGTCCTGAGCCCGCGCCGCCATGCCGAGGCGCACGCGCAGATCGATCGCGGTGACGATGCGACCGCGCTGGTTCAGCACGCCGGCGATCTCGCCGGCCGACCGCGGCACGCGGGTGATCCGCTGTGGGCCGAGGACGTCCCGCACCTGGGACACGGGGATCCCGACGAGCTGCTTGTCGAGCCAGATGGTGACCAGGTGGTTCTCAATCCGTGTCGCCGTCTCTGCCACTTGCGCGCTCATCCGAGGGCCTCCTCAAGATCGATCGAGTGATTGATCGCGGCGAGCAGCGCCTCGCGATCCAGCTTGCCGACATAGTCGGTGAAGCCGACGTCGCGGCCGCGCTCGATGTCCTTGGGCGTCGTGTGCGACGTCAGCGCGATGACCGGGGTGTCCTGCCATGCCCCGCCCTTGCGCAGGGTCGCGGCGAACGCGAAGCCGTCCATCTCCGGCATCTCGATGTCGCTGATGATCGCATCGAAGCGCTCACCGCGGTCGCGCAGCTCGAGCGCCTTCAATGCGCTGTCGACCTTGGCGACCTCGTAGCCGCTGCCGCTCAGGATCGGCGTCAGGAGGTTCCGGAAGAAGCTGCTGTCGTCGACGATCAGAACACGCCGCGCTCTCGGCTGGTCCTCGCGGAACGGCTCCTCGGCGATGTTCTCGAACCAGCCGCCGAAGACGGTCTGGACGAAATGCGCAACGTCGATGATGTCCGTCGACTTGCCGTGCACGACCGTCGAACCGACCGTCCCGGTGCCGTGCGCCTGAACCTGAACGTCGAGCACATCGTCGGCGATATCGACGATCTCGTCGACCACCAGCCCAAGATTGTGGCCGCTGTCGGTGAAGACGAGGACCGGCTTGCGCCCCTGCTCGGGAAGCATGACCGAGCCTTCGATGTCGGTCAGCGGCATCAGCTCGTCGCGATACTGCATGACCGCACGACCGCAGGAATACTCGACCTGCGCGAGGTCGATCTCCTCCAGCCGTGTGACCCGCCCCAAGGGCACCGCACGCGGCGTCCGGTCGCCGGCCCTGAACAGCAGGAGCGACGTGGATTCCCGGTCGACGACCGCATCGACCGCCGCCGCGCCGCCGTCGATGGCGGCCGAGGCGAGGTCGTCGGTGAGGTTGTTGAGGTCGATGATCATCACCACCGAGCCGTCACCGAGGATCGTGTTGCCGGAGAAGCAGCTCACCAGGCGCAGGATCGGCGCCACCGGTTTGACAACGATCTCCTCGGTGTCGAACACCTTGTCGACGACGAGGCCGAAGCGTGTGTTGCCGACCTGCGAGACGATCACGTAGGCCTGATCGAACCCGGTCTCCGGCGCCGGCAAGCCGAGCAGCTCGGTCAGCTTGACGAGCGGGAGCAGACGATCGCGCAACCTCAGGATCGGCGCATCGTCGATGATCTCGATCCGATGCTCGCTGTTGGCGCCGGCGCGAACCAGCTCGACCACGCCGATCTGCGGGATCGCGAAGCGCTCGCCGCCGGCCTCGACGATCAGCGCCGCGACGATGGCGAGGGTCAGCGGGATCTTGATCGTGAACTTGCTGCCGCGGCCGGGCTCGGAGCTCAGCTCAACGCTGCCGCCGATCTTCTCGATGTTGGTCTTGACGACGTCCATGCCGACGCCGCGGCCGGAGACGCTCGTCACCTTCTCCGCCGTCGACACGCCGGCCTTGAAGACCAAGTTGAGGACCTGCGAACGGCTCATCGCCGCGAGTTCGTCGGCCGTGCAGAGGCCCTGGGCCACTGCCTTGCTGCCGATTCGATCGGCATCGAGGCCCTTACCGTCATCCTCGATCCGGATGATGATGTGGCCGCCTTCGTGGAAGGCGTTCAGCGTGACCGTGCCGTGCTCGGGCTTGCCCGCCCGCCGGCGATCCGCGGGTGCCTCGATGCCGTGGTCGGCCGAGTTGCGCACCATGTGGGTCAGCGGGTCCTTGATAAGCTCCAGGACCTGACGGTCGAGTTCGGTGTCGGCGCCGAGCATCTTGAGCTCGATCTTCTTGTGCAGCTCGACGCCGAGGTCACGGATCAGCCGGGGCAGCTTGCCCCAGGCATTGCCGATCGGCTGCATCCGCGTCTTCATCACGCCTTCCTGCAGCTCGGACGTGATGTGGCTGAGGCGCTGCAAGGGCGCCTTGAACTGGCTCTCGCCATCATGGCGAACCAACTGCAGAAGCTGGTTGCGGGTCAGCACCATCTCGCTGACCAACGTCATCAGATTCTCGAGGACATCCACCGAAACGCGCAGCGAGTGCGACGCCACCGAGCCGCCGGCCTTATCGGCAGTCGCGGCCTTCTGGGCCGGCGACGCATCGGCACGGTTGGCGGCAGCGGCCGCGGTGTCGGGCTCGTCCGTGAGCGCCACCGCCGCCGGGTCATCACCGCAGGGCTCGGTAACAGGCCCGGCCGGCTCGTCCTCGACGGTCGTCGCCACGGGCGCGGGTTCGTCCGACTCGGCGACCTCGACCGCCGGGGCCTCTTCTTCAGGCTCGACTTCGGTCGCGGCGGCCACCTCGGCGGCAACCTCGGGCGTACCGCCCTCGGCGACGACGTTCAGGGCCGCGATGAGCACGTCGTCGTCGCCAGCGGGCTCCGCCTCAGTCGCCTCGAGCTGCTCGAGGATGAACTTGATCTGGTCGAGAGCCTGCAGGATCAGCGTGACCGCCTCGGGTGTCACGCTGATCTCGCCGTCGCGGACACGGCCGAGCACGTTCTCCGCGGAGTGCGCCACGCGCTCGAGCCGCGGCAATCCCAGAAAGCCGCAAGTGCCCTTGATCGTGTGCACGGTGCGGAAGATGCTGCTCAACAGGTCGGGATCATCCGGCTTCTGCTCGAGCTTGACCAACTCGACGTCCAGAAGGGCGAGGTTTTCGAAGCTCTCCGTAAGGAACTCGCTCAGCAGCTCGTCCATGGGCGATCGCTCCCTATGGGTGTCCCGGCCCGTCCGGAACCTCACGTGCATGGGGCGGATCGTGAACGGCATGGTTTAACATTGGTTGAAGAGCGCAGCCGCGCGATCGGGGAGCAAAAGTCCGATGGAAAGCGTCTATGTCCCGGGCACGCTGGTCCGCCACCCGCAGCATCCCGAGTGGGGCACGGGCATGGTGCAGACCGCAATCAACGGCCGGATCACGGTCAACTTCGAAGAGTGCGGCAAGGTCGTGATCGATGCTCGGCAGATCGCACTAGAGATCGTGACCCGCTGACATCGTTTCCGTCGCGGATACGAACTGTCCTTGACCGCCGTCTGGCGTGCACCAATCCGATCCATAGGTTGTGGCCCAACCGAGCAACGGCCCATGGAGGAACGCACGATGACGAAGCTTCTTGTTCTCTATTACTCGAGCTGGGGCCACGTGGAGACGATGGCCCAAGCGGTCGCCGCCGGCGCGGTTAGCGCCGAAGGTGTCCACGCCACGGTCAAGCGCGTGCCCGAGCTGGTTCCGGACGAAGTCGCCAGGGCCGCGCATTACAAGGCTGATCAAGCGGCGCCGATCGCCGCGCCGCAAGAACTCGCCGACTATGACGCTGTCGTCTTCGGGACACCGACCCGGTTCGGCAACATGGCGAGCCAGATGCGCAACTTCCTCGATCAGACCGGCGGGCTCTGGGCCAAGGGCGCCTTGGTCGGCAAGGTCGGTAGTGTGTTCACGTCCACAGGAACCGGTGGCGGCAACGAAACGACCATCACCTCGTTTCACAGCACATTGCTGCACCATGGCATGGTCATAGTCGGCCTGCCCTACGCTGCGCCCGAGCTTGCCGACATCTCCGAGCTTAAAGGCGGCTCACCCTACGGCGCCGCGACCATCGCCGGTGCCGACGGCTCCAGGCAGCCGAGCGAGAAGGAGCTGGCCCTTGCCCGTTTCCAGGGCCGCCACGTCGCCGAGATCGCGAAGAAGCTGGCCGCCTGAGCGGCACGCAAGGGGAGACGAGCCATGGGACTTCTGGTCGACGGCGTCTGGCATGACCGTTGGTATGATACAACCAGCACGGGCGGTCGCTTCGTCCGCAAGGACAGCCACTTTCGCAACTGGATCACCGCCGACGGATCGCCCGGTTTGGCGGGCAAGGGCGGCTTTCCCGCCGCGGCCGGGCGCTATCACCTCTACGTCTCGCTCGCCTGCCCGTGGGCGCATCGCACGCTGATCATGCGCCTTCTCAAGGGGTTGGAAGGCATGATCGAGGTGTCCGTCGTCCACTGGCACATGGCCGAGCAGGGCTGGCCGTTCCACAAGGAGGATGGCTCCACCGGTGACCGTCTGTACGACAAGG